>JAUVKJ010000078.1 GCA_030592145.1 Bacteroides sp. | reverse complement strand
TGAAATGAGCCTCGGATATTCCCATGATATCATTATTGAGCTTCCTCCCGAGGTAAAAGTTGAGGCCCATACGGAAAGGCGGGCCAATCCGATCGTGACCCTGCGCAGTGTGGATAAGCAATTGCTCGGGCACGTGGCCGCTAAAATCCGGTCGCTCAGGCCACCGGAACCCTACAAAGGAAAAGGGATCAAATTTGTGGGTGAACAGTTTCGCCGTAAGGCCGGTAAGGCAGCAAGTGTATAAACTGAAAATACGATAGTAAGATGGCTTTAACGAAAAGAGCAAGGAGACTGAAAATCAAACAGCGGATCAGGACACAGATCAGCGGCACCGGAGAAAGGCCCCGCATGACCGTGTTCCGAAGCAACAAGCAGATCTATGTACAGCTGGTCAATGACCTGACAGGTGAAACTATGGTATCTGCATCCTCCAGGAACAAAGAGGTTGCCGAAAAGAAAGGGATCACTAAGAGTGAACAGGCCAGGCTGGTGGGAAAGCTGATCGCTGAGAAATCACTCGACAGGGGGATTAAAAGCGTGGTATTTGACAGGAATGGTTATCTCTACCACGGGCGCACCAAACTTCTGGCGGAGTCTGCCAGGGAAGGTGGACTTAAATTCTAAGAATATTATGACAACAAGTATCAGAAGAGTTAAGACAAGCGACCTGGAACTAAAAGACCGGCTGGTGAGTATTCAGCGGGTAACAAAAGTAACCAAGGGGGGCAGGACCTTTAGTTTCTCAGCCATCGTGGTTGTTGGAAATGAAGACGGGATCGTTGGCCATGGACTGGGCAAGGCAAAGGAAGTAACTACTGCCATCGCCAAAGGCATAGAGGATGCAAAGAAAAACCTCATCAAGGTGCCGATATACAGAGGTACTATTCCGCATGAGCAACTGGCCAAGTACGGTGGAGCATCCGTTTTCATCAAACCGGCTTCCGGTGGTACCGGAGTAAAAGCAGGGGGTGCCATGCGTGCTGTCCTGGAAAGCGTTGGTATAAAAGATGTACTGGCAAAGTCAAAAGGATCGTCCAACCCTCATAACCTTGTCAAGGCCACCTTCAGGGCGCTGATGGAACTCAGGGACGCCAGCCTGGTTGCCGAGCACAGGGGCATATCAATGGATAAAGTTTTCAATGGTTAGGACCCGAATAAGAGAATAAAAATGGCAAAAATCAGGATTACACAGACCAGGAGCAGGATTGGCAGTACCGCAAGACAGAAGAGAACCCTTGATGCATTGGGACTCAGAAAGATGAACAAAACCGTCGAGATTGAGGTGAGTCCGCAGGTCCTGGGAATGGTGAATAAGGTAAAGCACCTGGTGAAGGTGGAAGAAAGCAAGTAAGGATTTTCAAACAATACAATATGGATTTAAGTAATTTAAAACCGGCAAAAGGTTCTGTAAAGAAGGACAGAAGGCTTGGACGGGGACAGGGATCCGGCCGTGGCGGCACAGCTACGCGTGGACATAAGGGACAGAAATCCAGATCCGGATATTCACGTACCTTCGGATTCGAAGGAGGCCAGATGCCCCTTCAGCGCCGTGTTCCCAAGCATGGCTTTAAGAATATAAACCGTAAGGAATATAAAGCAGTGAACCTGTCATCCCTTGAGGAACTTGCAGAAAAGAAAAAGCTGAAGAAGATTGATGTACAGACCCTGGTTGACGCGGGACTGGTTTCCAGGAAAGACCTCGTCAAAGTCCTGGGAAACGGAAAGCTGACTCATAAACTGGAGGTCAGGGCACATGCTTTCAGCGAATCTGCTCAGAAAGCGATTGAAGCACTTGAAGGTAGCATAGCAAAAATTTAATTTAATGAGGCAATTTTTTGAAACAATAAAGAACATCTGGAGAATCGAGGACCTGCGTAAAAGGATCCTGTATACTCTGGGAATATTATTGATCTACCGGCTCGGATCCCACATTACCCTGCCGGGCATCGATCCTACCCAGCTTTCAGGATTGCAGCAACAAACATCGCAGGGGGTACTCAGTCTCCTCGATATGTTCTCGGGAGGTGCATTTTCGAGGGCTTCCATTTTTGCACTCGGTATCATGCCCTATATTTCTGCGTCCATTGTAGTCCAGTTACTGGGCATTGCCTTGCCCTACTTCCAACGCCTGCAGAAGGAAGGCGAGAGCGGGCGCCGCAAAATAAATCAGATCACACGATACCTGACCATATTTATCCTTGTCCTCCAGGCACCGAGTTATCTTATGAACCTGCATGCCCAGATCCCGGAATCGGCATTTGTGCTGAAGGGTGCATTTTTTACGGCATCATCTGTAATTATCCTGACGGCCGGAACCATGTTCGTCATGTGGCTGGGGGAAAGGATCACCGACAGGGGAATAGGGAACGGGATATCCCTGATCATTATGATCGGGATCATTGCCAGGCTGCCCTTTGCAACAATGGCTGAATTCGGAGCCAGGCTGGAACAGCAGGGAGGTGGACTCGTAGCCTTTCTGGTTGAGCTCCTGGGACTGTTCGTGGTGTTTATGATGACCATCCTGCTGGTACAGGGAACACGAAGGATCCCGGTCCAGTATGCCAAAAGAATAGTAGGAAACAAACAATACGGCGGGGTACGTCAGTATATTCCACTTAAGGTGAATGCGGCCGGCGTTATGCCGATTATATTCGCCCAGGCACTGATGTTCGTGCCGATCACCATTTCCGGATTTGCCAATTCTGAATCCCTCAGGGGTTTTGTGGCGGCATTTTCCAATTTCAACGGTCTCTGGTATAACCTTGTTTTTGCTACCATGATCATACTCTTCACCTATTTTTATACAGCGGTGACCATCAATCCCAATCAGATGGCTGAGGATATGAAACGGAACGGAGGGTTTATACCCGGTGTGAAACCCGGAAGAAAAACGGCGGAGTTCCTCGATACCATCATGTCAAGGATCACATTGCCGGGATCCGTCTTCCTGGCTTTTGTTGCCGTAATGCCAACATTTGCATCCCTGGCGGGAGTTAACAGCCAGTTCGCCCAGTTTTACGGGGGAACATCCCTGCTGATCCTGGTTGGGGTTGTACTGGATACTCTTCAGCAGATTGAAAGTCACCTGCTGATGAGACATTATGACGGACTGATGAAATCAGGCCGCATTAAAGGCAGAGCGGGTGGAGCTGTATCTGCCATTTAGGATCTGTTAAACGTTCTTTGATGATCTTGTTGAAGACAGATGAAGAGATTGAAAAGCTGAGGGTAAGCAACCAGCTGGTCTCCAGAATACTTGGAGAGCTGGCCAGGGCGATCAGGCCCGGCGTGACTACTCGTTCTCTGGACAAACTGGCCGAAGAATACATCAGGGATCACGGAGGTGTTCCCGGATTTCTAGGTTATAACGGTTTCCCGGCCACCCTGTGCACCTCACTCAACGATGAGGTGGTGCACGGCATTCCTTCAGATTACGCACTGAAGGAAGGAGATATCATCTCCGTGGATTGCGGTGTGAAACTAAACGGGTATTTTGGCGATTCAGCCTATACTTTTGCCATTGGTGAGCCGGATCCTGCATGGAAAGCGCTGATGCTTACTACCAGGGAATCACTTTTCAAGGGCATTGAGAAAGCCAGGATCGGGAACCGTGTGGGAGATATCGGGCATACCATCCAGGTTCATGCTGAAAAAGCCGGCTATTCGGTGGTACGCGAAATGGTCGGGCACGGACTTGGTCGAAACCTCCATGAGGAACCTGAGGTTCCCAATTTCGGGCGCAGGGGAAGCGGGGTGAAACTTAAGGCTGGAATGGTTTTGTGTATTGAGCCGATGATCAATCTGGGCACAAGATATATTTCGCAGGATACCGATGGATGGACCATACGCACACGTGATGGTAAGCCTTCGGCACATTATGAGCTTGCAATTGCAGTAAGAAGGGGAGAACCGGATATTCTCTCCACTTTTAAGTATATAGAAGATATTTTAAATTAAATTTTATTAGAATGGCAAAACAACCATCAATAGAACAGGATGGAACCATTACCGAAGCACTGTCAAATGCCATGTTCAGGGTTGAGCTGGAAAACGGACATGTGATTACAGCACATATATCCGGTAAAATGCGCATGCATTACATCAAGCTTTTACCGGGCGACAGGGTCAAGGTGCAAATGTCACCATATGACCTTTCAAAAGGAAGAATAACATTCAGATATAAATAAACAGAAAAATGAAAGTACGTGCATCGGTGAAGAAAAGAACTGCTGATTGCAAGATCGTTCGAAGGAAAGGTCGCCTGTATGTAATCAACAAAAAAAATCCGAAGTTTAAACAGCGTCAGGGATAAATTATTGTATCTTTGCAAACCGTTTAATAATCATATTAAAATATGGCTAGAATTGTAGGAGTTGATTTACCAAAAAACAAGCGTGGAGAGATCGGTCTTACCTATATTTTCGGCGTTGGCGGAAGCACTGCCCGGAATATCCTTGACAAAGCTGGAATCGACCCGAATATTTTGGTAAAAGACTGGTCAGATGACCAATTGTCCAAGATCCGTGAAATCATCAATGACAATTACAAGGTGGAAGGGGAATTAAGGTCCAGCGTACAGTTAAACATCAAGCGTTTAATGGATATAGGAAGCTACCGTGGCATCCGTCACCGGATCGGGCTTCCTGTTCGCGGACAGGGTACCAAGAACAATGCACGCACCCGGAAAGGAAGAAGAAAAACGATTGCTAACAAGAAAAAAGCAGCGGCTAAGAAATAAGGTATGGCAAAAAAGGGAACATCAAAGAAAAGAACGGTCCGGGTTGAACCGAACGGACAGGCTCATATACATGCCTCCTTCAACAATATTATCATCAGTCTGACAAATAATTCGGGACAGGTTATTGCCTGGTCTTCAGCCGGGAAAATGGGTTTCAGGGGTTCCAAGAAAAATACCCCCTATGCTGCCCAGATGGCTTCACAGAATTGCTCCAAGGCTGCCTATGATATGGGACTGCGAAAGGTAAAGGTTTATGTGAAGGGACCGGGATCGGGAAGGGAATCTGCCATACGTACACTTCATTCGAACGGGATTGAAGTGACAGAGATTGTCGACATAACCCCGATGCCGCACAACGGATGCCGTCCTCCCAAAAGAAGAAGAGTATAATCATTACGGAACAAATAATAATTTAAGTTTAGATGGCAAGATATATAGGACCGAAAACCAAGATAGCCAGGAAATTCGGTGATCCGATCTTTGGATCTGACAAAATCCTTGAGAAGAAGGCTTATCCTCCCGGAATGCATGGTACAAACAGAAGGCGGAGAAAACAATCGGAATACGGGATACAGTTAAAGGAAAAGCAGAAGGCAAAATATACCTACGGAGTGTTGGAGCGTCAGTTCTCAAACCTGTTTGAAAAGGCCCAGCGCAGCAAAGGCGTAACCGGAGAGGTACTCCTTCAATTGCTTGAATCAAGGCTGGACAATGTCGTATTTCGTTTGGGCATTGCCCCGACAAGGGAAGCTGCCAGGCAGCTTGTATCACACAGGCACATCACGGTCAACGGGAAAGTGGTTAACATTCCCTCCTATACACTCCGTTCCGGTGATCTCATCGGCGTAAGAGAAAAATCCAAGTCCCTCGAGGTGATATCCGAATCCCTCAGCGGATCGTACAGGTCTGCATCGTCCTGGTTGGAATGGGATTCCACTCAGATGTGCGGCAAGTTTCTTAACCGTCCGGAAAGAGAAGATATCCCGGAAAATATCAAGGAGCAATTAATCGTGGAATTATATTCAAAATAGAATTATAATCATTTATTTATGACTGTATTAGCTTTTCAAAAACCCGACAAAGTCATAATGGTTGACTCGGATGAATCGTTTGGAAAATTTGAATTTCGTCCGCTTGAGCCAGGTTATGGGATAACCGTGGGTAATGCCCTGAGGAGGATATTACTTGCCTCCCTTGAAGGTTATGCCATCACTACCGTAAAAATTGAAGGCGTTGAGCATGAGTTTTCAACCATTACGGGAGTCATTGAAGACGTCACGGAGATCATCCTCAATCTGAAGCAGATCCGGTTCAAGAACCAGATCGATGATGTTGACGATGAGAAGATCATGGTGACCATAACCGGACAGGAGGAATTTAAAGCCGGTGATCTTAACAAATTTTTAAGCGGTTTCCGTGTTTTAAATCCTGAACTGGTTATTTGCCATATGGAGGAAGACGTAAAACTCCAGATAGAGATGACCATTAACAAGGGCAGGGGATATGTTCCTGCCGAGGAGAATAAACCTTTAGAAGCAGAATTCGGGCTGATTGCCATGGATTCCATTTATACTCCCATTAAGAATGTGCAATATTCTATCGAAAATTTCAGGGTTGAGCAGAAAACAGACTATGAGAAACTTGTATTTGAGATCGCGACCGACGGTTCCATCCATCCCAAGGATGCCCTCAAGGAAGCTGCCAAGATCCTGATATATCATTTCATGCTGTTCTCGGACGAGAAGATCACCCTGGATTCAGACGAAAAATTTGCCAATGAAGAATTCGATGAAGAAATCCTTCATATGAGACAATTACTGAAAACTAAACTGGTCGACCTGGATCTTTCAGTCCGTGCTCTGAACTGCCTCAAAGCAGCGGAAGTTGAAACGCTTGGCGACCTGGTGAAATTTAACAAGAACGACCTGCTGAAATTCAGGAATTTTGGTAAAAAATCACTGACCGAACTCGATGAACTGCTGGTAAGTATGAACCTCAATTTCGGGATGGATATCAGCAAGTTTAAATTAGACAAGGAATAGTGCAATGAGACACAGGAAGAATTTTAATCATTTAGGAAGAAAGGCACCACACAGAAAGGCTATGCTTGCCAATATGGCATCATCCCTTATTTTACATAAAAGGATAACTACTACAACAGCCAAGGCGAAAGCACTCAGAAGCTTTGTAGAACCTGTTATCAACCGTTCCAAGGAAGATTCCACGCATTCAAGGAGAATGGTTTTCAAGTCTCTTCGTGATAAGTATGCAGTCTCTGAATTGTTCAGGGATGTGGCAGTAAAGGTGGGGGAACGTCCAGGGGGTTATACACGTATCATAAAACTAGGGAACCGCCAGGGCGACAATGCCGACATGTGTATCATAGAATTGGTTGATTACAATGAGATCCTTCTGGCTGAGAAAGCTTCCGATAAACCCAAGACAACAAGGCGCAGGAGAGGAAGTAAGAAGAAGACGGAAGAGCTTGAAGGAACTGTTGTCGCTGAAGCTGTGGATACAGCAGCTGATGAGGTGATTGAACCCACGGAAGAGGAAGTTACACCCGAAGCTGAAACCAAGGCTGAACCCGAAGCTGAACCCAAAGCTGAAACCAAATCTGAACCCGAAGCTGAATCCGAAGCTGAACCCGAAGCTGAAACTAAAGCTGAACCCAAAGCCGAAGGAGAGTCTCCTGCCGGGGAAAAACAATTGTAGAAAACTTCATATGACAGACCTCTCGGCAATTAAATCATTAAA
>JAUVKJ010000292.1 GCA_030592145.1 Bacteroides sp. | reverse complement strand
TTTGCCTATCGCCGGGCAGATATGTCGTACCTGATCTGTTACGAGGAGTTGCTCGGACTGGAAGATTACCTGGAACAACTGAAAGCCTATATTCAATACGCTCAGGCGATATGGTAAAATAAGCGCCGCATCCAAAAACACCGGACCAGGGCGGATTGCCACCAGTAATAGCTCGCAGTCAGTATCCCGGATTAAAAACACTGGACCAGGGCGGATCGCCACCAGTAATAGTACTTATCTTCAAGATCCTCGATGGAGGGGAAGGGATAGTACAGAAAGTTTTCCTTCTCGCCGATAAAGAAACCGTCCTTAATGGTCCTGTATGACAGTTCATCCTTGTACTGTCGTATCACTGTCTTGGTGAGCCTTTCCTTTGAGGATTTCAGCCTTGACAGGCAATCTCTCAGGTGGTCCGGGTTGGGATAGGGCAGGTCATGTATGGGGGCATACGAGTCTCTCGAGAGTTTATTCAGTTTGAGTTCAACGATGAAAAGCTTCGGGGTGGATACCGGTTTGCTGGTATCGGTAAGAAACCGGATGAATTCAGGGGGACTAAGCTTACTGGCCACCCTGGTTGAAATTGGATTGAACTGCTGGTACAGATGGATAATATCACCGGCAGGAGGTTTGTATTTTCCGGCCTTCAGTTCAAGAACTTTTCCATCATCCGTGATAATGTAAAGGCTTTTAAGGGCCTCCATCGGAACATGCTCCATTACCCTGTAAATGGAAAGAAACACGGAGCGTTTGGGCTCTCCGTCTTTATAGGGTACCAGCTTCTCGTCAATGTAATCCCGTTGAAGGCTTTCCATCTTTTCCATATCGATCTCGAAGAAGATTGCCTGTCCCCTGGTCCTTTTCCTGGTACCAACGGCAAGGTAATTCCCGAATTCGCCCGGTGGTAACTGTGAAGCGACCAGTGATTCGGGCGTAGCGGATAAATAAACGAATTGGCTCATGGCTTTGTGTTTAAGGAGTTACCTAAAGTTACGGCAACATACTGTGAAAGTCAAGTGCGAACGGTATAAATACTTTTCGTACCTTGCTTCCATGTTAACTATAAGACCGTTTTCCCTTGCCATACTAATCATCCTCACCCCCCTGTTTATTGCCTGTTCGGGCAAAACCGGAAACCCCGCAAGCCCGCAGGAGCATGCTGTCACCGCAAGCCCGCAGCAGGAACCGGATGCCCTGCCGGATCAGCCCAACCCCACCTCACCGTACTATATACCGCAAACCAAATCTTTAAGGGAGCTGGCCTTGCAGGAAGCTGCCCTTAACGGGCAAACCAGGAAGGTCGAAAACCTGCTCGGGCATGGTGTTGATGCGAATGCTGTGGATCCCGGGAGACGTACCGCACTGATGTATTCGTCCTATAACGGCCATACGGAGATCGTACAGATGCTTCTTGATTCGGGTGCAGAGCCGGGTCTTCGCGACGCAATGGGGCGCACCGCATTACTCTTCGCCTCTACCGGGCAATTCCCCGAAACCGTAAAGCTTTTGCTTGAAAACAATGCGGATCCCAACATAAGGGATGCCGGTGAACAATTTACCCCGCTGATGCATGCTGCAGCGGAGGGCCACCTTGAGGTGGTGAAAATACTCCTGAAATACGGTGCCGATCCCTCCCTGAAGGATGTGGACGGGGAAAATGCCGAATTGTTTGCCCGCCAGAACGGCCATACCGAAGTGGCCGAACTGTTAAAATCCAAATAAGAAATGTATGGAAACCCTTGCTACAACGCTTACGCGTCGTGAGGCTCGAGAACAAGGATCTTTTCAATTTTATCTCCCTGCCGGATTTTATCGATTACATCCACACCTTCGACAACCTTACCGAAGCAGGTATGTTTCCGGTCCAGGTGGCTGGTGTTTGTCCGGGAGTGGCAAATAAAGAACTGTGAGCCCCCTGTATCCCTTCCGGCGTGGGCCATGGAAAGCACACCCCGGTTGTGGTACTGCTTGTCGCCATCCAGTTCGCATTTGATGGTGTATCCGGGTCCGCCCATGCCGGTTCCATCGGGGCAACCGCCCTGGATCATGAAGTCGGGGATCACCCGGTGAAAGCTTAGTCCATCGTAAAATCCGTCTTCCGAGAGTTTTATAAAATTATCTACGGTGTTGGGGGCATCATCTTCGTAAAAATCCACCTTCATTACACCTTTCTCAGTGTGTATTTCTGCTTTTTTCATTCCTAAATATAGGATTTTGAATTGAAACCGGTAGTATTTTTTTGCCCCGGCTTAATATTCTGGCCGGGCCAGCTTTCCCATGAAAAGGATGCTCCCGGTAGAGTTTTCCCTGATGGCAAAAAGGAAGGGTTTATCGGCGATAAAATTAACCGGTCCACCCCCTGTAGAAGTATCGCCGATTTCAACGGCAGTTACTGCAGCCGCCTCGGTTCCCTCCTCATTTACATCGATGAAGGTTTTATGAAGAACCCTCGAAATGAACAGGTTTCCTGCCGGATTGATACCGGTGAAATCAGCCGCCCCATCTGAAAATGCAATTCCCATTCCCATCCTGGTCAGGGCATCATTGAGGAGCATGAACGTTTCAAACTTAAATTTCGGCAGTTGCACCATGACATTGGTCTCAGAGAGCTGGTTCGTCCAACTGTTCCAGTTATTATTATCCAGTTCTGCCAGGATACCGGCGCAGGTGTTTTCGCCTGAGGGCAGGAAAACAAGCATACTGAATTTCTTGTCTCCATAGGGAAGCTCAACAAGCTGGAAGAGATTATTATGATAATATTTCAGCGTCGCTTCCTGGCGCATTGCAGGGCTCTCGATTGATGCACCCTCTTCCGGGTAGAAAGGCTTTAGCCCGGTATCCCCGGGATCAAACTCATAGGTCCATGTACCTTTAAAATAAATGGCATTGATCAGGTACATTACGGCTTCTGCCGGTATGGCATCAATAATTTCTTCGATCAGTTCATGGGTGTTGTCGGAAACCCACTGGTTAATAATGCCGGTGGCATCCGGGCTGCTGAAATCCAAAGACCGGATCTCTGCATAAAAGTGTTCCTGGTTGGTGCGGATAAAATCATTCTCCACATGAAAACCCTCCCTGTACCAGATGGAATTGGCGATCTCCATCAATACCTTGGGATCAAGATCCAGTAACTGGTCAATAATGCTTTTATAGCCTTCGTTGATCTCCTCCGGGGTA
>JAUVKJ010000034.1 GCA_030592145.1 Bacteroides sp. | reverse complement strand
GGGGGCTTGTATTTCAGTCCAACACTGACCGCCCAGAAGAAAATCTGTTTTTTTATGCCCTCCAGTTTTTTGCCCTTGGCAATAATAGTATCGTAAACTTTTTCAAGGATGCGTGGAACCGTATCGAACCCGTCCGGCTGTATCTCCCTCATGTTGGCCCCAATGGCACCCATGCTCTCGGCGTAATAAAGGCTGCTGCCCGAATACTGTGTCTGGTAATTCCCCATACGGCCACCCACATGGCAGAGGGGAAGTATGCTCAGGTACCTGTAGCCAGGTTCCAGACGAAAAACCTCTGCAGCGGCCAGGAAATTATGGACCAGGTTTTTATGAGAAAGCATTACGCCCTTGCTGGTGCCCGTGGTCCCGGAGGTGTAGATCAGGGTAGCGCAATCATCCGGTGAGATCTCCTTCTTGAGTTTTTCAACTGCTGCGCTGTACTTCTTTTCCTCCTTCTTGCCGAGCTGCAGGATCTCTTCCCAGCTTTTGGCACCTTCAACAGCATCAAAGGTATAGACCTCGCTTATTCTATTAATGGAAGCGGCAACCGGGGCGATCTTCTCATACAGCTGCCGGTCAGAGACCAGCACCATTTTCGCATCGGAGTGCTTAAGCACATACTCGTATTCCTTTGCACTCAGCGAAGGGAATACGGGTACATGCACAAGGCCGATCATAGCCATTCCCATATCAAGAAAATTCCATTCAGGCCGGTTATTGGTGACCGTAATGATCTTATCTCCTTTCTTCATTCCCAGGGCAAGCAGTCCATAACTTACCAGGTAAGAATTGCGGATGTACTGATCCGTACTGAACTTTATCCATTTGCCATCTCTTTTGGCTACGAGTGCATCTTCCTTAATAAAATTTTGCCGGTATCTGTCCAGCAAATCAAAGGTTCTTGTTACTTCCATTTGTCAGGTTTTTGAGGTTATTTCAGTCATCTGCCTAATATAAGTTTAAAGATGGTAAAATACAATTCAGATGCATCAAACAAATAGGCCCCGATCTGCGTTTTATCAAAAGCAGAGACGAAGTATTAATTTATTGAATACCTTTGCAAAAAATTCCAGATCATGGGACTACCCAGATTCTTTAGAACACCCGAGCATAAGCAGTTTCATTACGAGCCCATCTATTATGATGAGAGGAAGGAAAGGCTGGAAGAGAGGGTCAGGCAGATTGAGCAGGAACAAGAAATAAAGAACGGGGGAGAACACGTAAGGACCATAGGAAAAGGGTCATTCTCACATTATTATGACAGGAGAAAGAAAACACAACGATATTCCTCTACCCGCCTGATCCTAATCATAATTTTTCTACTGTTCGTTTCATACTTCCTGTTTTTCGCCTGAAGGGATGCCTGATATTATCAAACAATTACCGGATTCAGTAGCCAACCAGATCGCCGCCGGAGAAGTTATTCAGCGTCCCGCCTCGGTGGTAAAGGAATTGATGGAGAATGCCATTGATGCGGGCGCAACCAGCATTAAGGTCAATATTAAGGAAGCCGGGCGCACCCTGATCCAGGTAGTGGATAACGGTTGCGGAATGTCGCCTGCGGATGCCCGCATGGCCTTCGAAAGGCACGCTACTTCAAAGATCA
Organism: Bacteroides sp.; assembly: GCA_030592145.1. Lineage (GTDB taxonomy): Bacteria > Bacteroidota > Bacteroidia > Bacteroidales > SM23-62 > SM23-62. Next base: position 8,549 of record JAUVKJ010000034.1, on the reverse strand, counting down.
CAAGCGCCGGCGATCTCTTCGCCATCCGTACCCTGGGCTTCAGGGGGGAAGCACTGGCTTCCATCGCTGCCGTAGCCGAGGTGGACCTTAAAACGCGCCGGACGGAGGATGAAATAGGCACTATGATCAGTGTCCACGGGTCCGATCTTAAAAGCCATGAACCTGTTGCCTGTCCCACAGGAAGCAATTTCATGGTGAAAAATCTTTTTTATAATGTTCCGGCCCGCAGAAAATTTCTCAAGGCTAATTCCACGGAATTCCGGAATGTTGTAAACGAGTTTTACCGTGTGGCACTGACTAATCCGGACCTCAGCTTCACGCTCAATCACAACCAGGCCGAGATATACAATTTACCGCCTGCACAGATCAAGCAACGGATCATTAATGTTTTCGGGAAAAACCTCAACCAGGTTCTGATCCCTGTCAGGAACGAGACCAGTATCGTTACCCTGCACGGCTATATCGGAAAGCCGGAAGCTGCAAAAAAACCATTCGGCGAGCAATTCTTCTTTGTGAACAACCGTTATATGCGTCATCCCTATTTTCACAAGGCGGTAATGATGGCGTATGAGAAGGTACTCCCCCCGGAAACCATCCCTTCCTATTTCCTGTTCTTTGAGGCAGCAACCGAATCCATTGACATAAACATCCACCCGACCAAAACCGAGGTAAAATTTGAGGATGAGAGATCCATCTACCAGATCATACATGCAACCGCCAGGGAAGCACTGGGCAAGCACAGCCTGATCCCTACCCTGGATTTCGACCGGAACGGTGACATAGACATACCCATCCTCAGGAAAGATACACCCATCAATATGCCCGGGGAAAATATCAACCCGGATTACAATCCTTTCGATGCGGAAAAAAGCAGCGGGGAGCACAAACAAGGTAGATATCCCGGCAGGCAGGAAAATCCGGCACACTGGGAAAGCCTTTACAGGGACCTGGAACAGGCAGAGAATACCATTACGGAAGCTATGCAGCTAAGCCGGGGGCCCTACGGCGGACCCACTTCCCTCTACCAGTTTAAAAAGAAATACATCCTGCTGGCCGTAAAATCCGGATTGATGGTGGTAGACCAGAAACGGGCCTACGAGCGTATCCTGTTTGAGAAGAACATTAAGAGACTGAAACAAAAATTGCCGGTTGCCCAGCAGGACCTTTTTCCCCGAAAGGTAAATCTTGATGCCGGCGATCATTCGCTGATAATGGAAATATTTAACGATATTTGCAGCTTGGGATTTGATATCAGGGATGCCGGTGAATATACCATTGAAATCAAAGGAGTCCCTGCAGACTTTAACAATGTGGATCCGCAGGAATGGATACAACAGTTTATCAGCGATTTCAAGGAAAGGGAAGCGGACATCAGGGAAGAGACTGAAAAGAAAGTGGCCGCAGCCATGGCAAAGAGTTGTGCTATCGGAACCAGGATTGCGTTACAACAGGAGGAGATGCGTGAGATCATGGACCAGTTGTTTGCCTGTCCCGAACCGGGAATAACTCCTGACGGAAAAGCCATTTTCAGAATACTTCCGATGGAGGATATTGAAAAGATGTTTAATTAAAGAAAAGATGAATACATTCAGGCCAAGACCATTCGCAAATATACCACCCGTTTTAAAGAACCTCCTGATCATCAATATCCTGATATTCCTGGGAAGCATGCTCATTGGGGGAACTATGAATGTAGACCTGAATAATATACTCGGACTTCATTATTTCAAATCAGAGTATTTCCGGCCCTACCAGATCGTCACCCATATGTTCATGCATGCGAATATCACCCACATATTCCTGAATATGTTCATGCTCTGGATGTTCGGCAAGGTACTCGAACAGGTATGGGGAGGAAAGAGGTTTTTGTTCTACTATTTTTTCACAGGGCTCGGAGCAGCCGCCCTGCATATGTTCGTAATGCACCTGGAACTCGCACCCCTTCTCAGGGATGCAACAGCCTTCCAGAACACTCCTTCGCCCGAACTCTTTGATGCATTTATCAGGGAACATCTGAAAAATGCGTCCCCTCAGCTAAGCGAATTTGTCCGGGCCTGGTCTTTAAGTCCCACAAATGTTTCCTTCTCAGGCGAGGCCACGCAATTTGTTGACAAGCTGGTGCAGAACAGGATAAACGTACCCACCGTGGGTGCCTCGGGTGCCGTTTATGGGGTACTGCTGGCATTCGGTATGATCTTCCCGAACATGCCCCTGGTGCTTATCTTCTTTCCATTTTTCCCGATCAAGGCAAAATATATGGTCATCGGGATGGGTATCCTCGAACTGGTTCACGGCCTGTCCATGTCAGGAGGTAACGTTGCCCATTTTGCTCACCTTGGCGGTATGCTCTTCGGTTTCATCCTTATTAAATACTGGAATACCAGCCGTCAGGATTTTTATTAGAAACCATGAATTCACGCCGGACTGAAAAACCCGTGGCAGAAGCAAATTCTTATGGCAATCATTGACGAAATAAAAGCCTCCTTCAGGAAAGGATCAACGCTCACCAGGCTGATCTATATCAACCTTGCTGTATTTATCCTGGTGAACCTGGTCGAAGCAGTATTCTTTCTTTCGAACAATCATGCCAGGTTCTCCGGGTTTATGTCCCTGCTGGCCGTGCCTGCCGATACGGCAATGCTTGTCCGGCGGCCATGGACAGTGATCACCTACATGTTCACGCATAAAAACTTCATTCATATCCTGTTCAATATTTTATGGCTGTACTGGTTCGGAAAAGTATTCCTGGAATATTTCGACGGGAAAAAACTTGTGGGGGTATACCTTCTGGGGGGACTCGCAGGCGCTGTATTCTACATAGTATCTTTCAACCTGTTCCCGGTTTTCAGCCAGGATATTGGCCGGTCTGTTGCCCTGGGGGCATCTGCATCCGTCACTGCAATAGCCATAGCCATAGCCTCGTATGTACCTAATTATACATGGAATATGCTGTTTTTAGGCCGCATAAAGATCATATATGTAGCCATCGCAGTATTACTGCTTTCTTCCCTGATCGGGTTCTCAGAAAATACCGGTGGCAAGATCGCACACATCGGGGGCGCACTTTTTGGTTACCTCTATACGGTAAGATATAAACAGGGAAAAGACATGACCCGTACGCTTAACCACTTCCTGGAAAAACTTTTCGCTATTTTCAAACCCAAGCCGAAGATCCGTGTTACCCACCGAAGGGCGGAAACAGACATGGATTACAACAAACGCAAGGCAGATGAGCAGAAGGATGTAGACCGTATCCTGGATAAGATCGCAAAATCGGGTTACAGCAGCCTTTCTGCCAGGGAAAAGGAAATCCTGTTTCGCCAGAGCAATAAATAAACCCTGTTCGGCAAAGCTTTCCATGAGTTCATAAAAAAGTTGGAAAAGGGGTTCAAATAATTCCTAAATTAGTATATCCACTGCTAAAAATTCGGGTTTGAAAAAGATTCTGCGCAGGCTCATAGGATATGCCAATCTGGTATTTGCCGTACTTCTTGTAGGGTCATTTCTTTCTCCCGGCATCAGCCCGGAAAAGATCTGGGGGCCATCCTTCCTTGGACTTACCTATCCTTACATTCTCCTTGCGAACCTGTTATTCATGCTGTTCTGGATCCTGAGAAAGAAAAAGGAATTCATAATCTCATTTCTTGCCATTCTTCTCGGCTGGAACACCCTTATCCAATACGTCAGCATGCATCCCGGCGCCCTTTTCCGAAAAGCGTATTATGAGAACCTCAGCCGCGAAGAAAGAGATTCAGACCGGCAATTGAAGATCATGTCCTTTAATGTCAGGGCATTTGATCTGTACAGGTGGTCAGGCAATCCTTCGGCAAAACAGGATATCATTAGCCTGGTTCGTAAGAATGATCCCGATATCCTGTGCCTCCAGGAATTCTACAGCACACAGAAGGGGCAATTCAGGACACCCTACAGCCATCTCGAATACACGGTCAGCAATCGCAGTAATAAATATGGTATCGCTATTTTCAGCCATTATCCCATGGTTGCAAAAGGAAGAATTGATCTTAACAATACCCTGAGCATTTGCAGCTACGCAGATATCAGGGTAGACGATGATACATTCCGGGTCTACAATATGCATCTGCAATCCACACGTCTGAACAGCAAGCGTTACCGCCTTATTGACAGCCTGAAATTCAATTATGATTCCCAGCAGGTGGAAGAGATCAGGGACATCTCCTCCCGGCTCAAGAATGCCTTTGTAAAAAGAGCCGGTCAGGCAGATCTGATCGCTGGGCATATTGAAAAATGTTCCCACCCCGTGATCGTATGTGGCGATTTCAATGACACCCCGGTATCCTATACCTATCGTCGCATAAACGGTGAACTCAGGGATGCCTTCACAGAATGTGGCTGGGGAATAGGACGTACCTACAACGGGAAATTTCCTTCCTTCAGGATAGATTATATTTTATTCGGAAAGGAATTTGAGGCCCTGCATTTTGCACGTGAAAAGGTCAGGCTATCTGATCATTTCCCCATTACCGGCTATCTAAGGATCCTTTAAAAAGGGAGTTTGGAAAGGTCTGCATTCCCTCCCGAAAGGATCAGTCCGATGCGCTTGCCCTCAACGTCGATCTTTCTCTCAAGGATCCCGGCCAGGGGAACAGCCCCGGAAGGTTCGACCACGATCTTCATTCTTTCCCAGAGCAGTCTCATGGCAGCGATAATGGACTCTTCGGAGACAGTTACAATCTCATCCACATGTTCCATAATCACCCGGAAAGTCAGATCGCCCAGGGATGTCAGCAGTCCATCAGCAATGGTCCGGGGATTCACAGAAGGCAGGAATTTCCCACTTGTAAATGAACGGTAAGCATCATCGGCCCCGGCTGGTTCAACGGCTATGACCTTCGCCCCCGAAAGCATCCCCCTGGTGCTGATGGCAGTCCCGCTTACCAGTCCCCCTCCACCAACAGGTGCGACAATAATGTCGAATTCGCCGACATCTTCGATCAGTTCCTTTGCAGCCGTTCCCTGTCCACAAATAATATTACGGTGGTTATAGGAAGGTACGAATGTACACCCGGTCCTGGCCACAATCTCCTTCATCCCTGACTCCCTTGCTTCCAGGGTGGGTTCACAAAAGGTAATAATACCCCCGTAGGATTCCACCGCATTTTTTTTAATCTCCGGTGCAGTTCGCGGCATAACAATGTAGGCTTTAAGCCCCTGCATCCTGGCCGCAAGGCAAAGTGCAGCAGCATGGTTGCCGGAGGAGTGTGTGCCCACTCCCCTCCTTGCTTCTTCTTCCGAGAGGGACAGTATGGCATTGGTGGCCCCCCTGAATTTAAAGGCGCCGACTTTTTGGAAATTCTCACATTTAAAGAACAGGGAGGCATTGAACATTCGATTAATGCTGGTGGATGTAAGCACCGGTGTTCTGTGAACATAGTCTCCGATCCTCTCATGTGCGTCGATCACATCCTGGAACGCCGGAATTTTCTCTGCCATGATGTAACTTTGTTCGTAAAACTACAAAAATCCATTTTATATAACTGAAAATTTTAAGTATAATTAAGTCTGACTAAAACCCCTTCATCATGAAAAAAAATGACCCGGCAAGCAGAATCCAGGACCTCAGGCAATTCGGTGAATTTGGCGGTGTAAACCCCTCCATCACGGATTCTTCCACCTATACCTTCCTTGAAGCAGACACCATGGTGGATACCTTTCATGGTGAAACCCAGGGATGCTTTCTGTATTCCAGGCACTGGAATCCGAGCAATAAATACCTGGCCGATGCCCTGGCCGCACTTGACGAAACCGAGGCAGGATGGGTCACGGCCTCCGGCATGGCAGCCATTACCTGTTCCCTGCTGGAACTGTGCAACTCGGGAGATCATATCGTAACCAGTGTGACTACCTACGGAGGAACCTTTGCCTTTTTGAAAAATTATCTCCCGAAATTCAACATCGATGTAAGCTTCGTTAACATTGCTGACCTGGAAAGCGTGGAAAAAGCGATCCGCCCCAATACCCGGCTTATTTATACAGAATCGCTTACGAATCCGCTTCTGCAGGTCTCCGATATTCCTGTCCTGTCAGACCTGTGCAAAACGAACGGGATCAAGCTGATCGTCGACAATACCTTTACGCCCATGATCGTATCCCCCGCCAGGCTGGGAGCCGACATCGTGGTTTATAGCATGACCAAGTTCATCAACGGCAAAAACGACTGCGTGGCGGGGGCCATCTGCAGCAGCGTTGATTTCATAAATGCCCTGTCGGATGTGAACGCAGGAAGCGCCATGCTTCTGGGTCCAGTGCTGGACCCCTTACGCTCATCAAGCATCCTTAAGAACCTCCATACCCTGCATATTCGGATGAAACAGCATAGCCGGAATGCCATGTTCATTGCTGAACGGTTCCTGGACCTGGGACTCAAGGTGATTTACCCGGGACTCGAATCTCATCCGCATCATACACTTATGAAAGAAATAATGAATCCGGAATTCGGTTTTGGCGGCATGTTCACACTCGATCTGGGCGATCACGAAACCTCGTACAAGTTTATGCAGGCCATGCAGGAGAAGGACATCGGATACCTGGCCGTCAGCCTGGGCTACTTCAAAACCCTTTTCTCCTGCTCCGGACACAGCACCTCGTCCGAAGTACCGGAAGATATCCAGAAGGAAATTGGTCTTTCTGATGGACTCACACGGTTTTCCATCGGGCTTGATAACGATATCGAAAGAACCTGTGAGAAAATGATCTCCTGCCTTAAGGAGATGAATATTGTCTAACAACAATACTTTAAACCATGGCATATACTCTTCAAACCGGGAAAAAGGCCCCTGATTTCAAACTTCCCGCCACCGACGGGAAAACCTATAAATTGTCTGACTTCACGGACCCTTCCCTGGTCGTTTTCTTTACCTGCAATCACTGTCCCTACGTTATAGGCTCAGATGAAGTAACCCGTAAATCGGCCGAAAAATTTGCAGACAAGGGAGTCAGGCTGGTCGGGATCAACTCAAATTCTGCCCGGACCTATCCTGCCGACAGCTTCGACAACATGAAAAAGCGGATGAAGCAGTATTCCTTTCCATGGCTGTACCTGTACGACGAAAGCCAGGAAATTGCAAGGGCTTACGGAGCTCTGAGTACCCCCCATTTCTTTGTATTCAATGAAAGCAGGGAACTGGTTTACACCGGGCGCGGTACCGACAGTCCAAGTGATGCATCCGGAATTACGGTCAATGATCTGGACAGGGTGCTGGATGAGCTTACTTCCGGCCGTGAAATAAGTATTCCGGTCACCAATCCGATCGGATGCAGTATCAAGTGGGAAGGCAGGGACTCACACTGGATGCCCGGAGAAGCAACAGACCTGGTTTAACCTGGTTCTAACTGCCTCCCTTCCTCTAATAAAGAATCGGGCCGAAGCAACCCGGCACCTGTTTTTTTCATCTATTCATTACGATATTAGAAATCTTTAAACCTGGAAAAATGAAAAAAACAATCTTTCTGCCCTGGCAAGGGAGAGTATGTATTCTCTTCCTGCTCCTTGGGGGAATCCTGACATGCCTGCCTTCACGTTCCCAGGATGTGGAGGACAAAACCCTTTCCCCGTATTTCTTCATCATGAGCAACGATACTTCCATTGACCAGATGCCTCTGAAATCAACCTCTGCCGATGTACATATAAGCGGGGTGATAGCCAATGTCTCTGTAAAACAGACTTACTGCAACGAAGGGGATTCTGTGCTTGAAGCAATCTATGTATTTCCCGCGTCCACCCGTGCTGCAGTACACTATATGCAGATGTCGCTGGGTGACAGGATCCTGATCGCCCGGATCATGGAAAGGGAGGAAGCCAGGGAGCTCTATGAAGAGGCCATGGAAGAAGGAAAGACCGTTACCCTTCTCGAACAGGAACGCCCGAATGTTTTCAGGATGAGTGTGGGAAACATACTCCCGGGAGACACCATTGAAGTTGAAATGAGGTATACCGAACTCCTGCTGCCATTGGAGGGGGAATATGAATTCGTTTACCCCACGGTTGTGGGTCCCCGGTATGTCAGTCCCTCTGAAGACGGCGAAGCCTGGACTGAAAGTCCCTACCAGCACGAGGGCGAAGACCCTCTGTACGATTTTCATATTGACGTTTGCATCAATGCCGGAATGAAAATAAAGGAAGTATACAGTCCATCTCATGATGAGATGGTTTTTACCGGTGAAACAATGCATACGGCATATGCTTCCGGGGATATGAAAGGAAACAAAGATGTAGTTATCAGGTACCGCCTTGCTGGAGCACAGATTGAATCCGGCTTGCTGACCTACGAGGGAAAGGATGAGAATTTCTTCCTGGCTATGTTCCAGCCCCCTGTAAATCCTCAGGATTACCAGGTGCCCCCGCGTGAATACGTATTCATAATGGATGTGTCGGGGTCCATGCGGGGCTTCCCCCTCGAGGTATCGAAAGCATTGCTGACCGATCTGGTGGGAGGATTAAGGCAACAGGACCGTTTCAACATGGTATTTTTTGCAGGGGGTAGCTATGTGTTGTCTTCCTCTTCGCTTCC
>JAUVKJ010000168.1 GCA_030592145.1 Bacteroides sp. | reverse complement strand
AAGATCGATCCCTTGGGTAATTGTCCCCGTTCCGTCAATATACTTGCCAAATCCATCCATTTCCAGTGTCTTGGAACCGCCCTGGTAAGTCCCGTTCACAATAAAATCACCATGTATGTAAAATTCCTTATCGTTAGTACTCAGGATACCGCCTGCCTCAATAATAAAATTATTCACTTCGGCAGGCTGACCGTTTGGAAGGGTAACCGTATGAGTATTGTTGATCCGGACATTCTCAGTGGGCAAGGGTACACAATCGCAGTTCCATGTAGCATTATCATCCCATGAACCATTATCAATACTTTCGATAATCACATATTTATTTACCTCCAGTTCAGTAGCAGGTGATATTGCGCAACCCGGCATTTGTGCGGTGACACTTACCAGTCCCACGCCATTGGAATCCCAGTCCACCGTTATCGAGTTCGAGTTTCCCGCAGGATTCTGGATTCCTCCTGTGATTGTCCAGTAATACGAATAGCCGGCAATACCCGGGACGGAGTAGGATTCGCCGCTGGTATATTCCGCGACTGAAGTTCTGCCACTGATCTCTTCCGGCTGAATGGAATGAATGGTAAGCGGGTAATCCCTGGCTGCTCCCTGCGTACAGGAATTTGATTCAATTACTCTTACATTCCCGTACATTCCTGTCGCCCCCCAATCCACCGTAATGCTGTTTGAAGATCCGCCTCCGGCCTGGCTTCCCCCGGTAATTATCCATGTATATGTATTGGAAGGATTATCTGTCACAGAATAGGATATCCCTGAGCTGCCTGTACAAACCTCATCCGTCCCGCTTATGGCAGAAGTGACCGGACGGGAACAGTTTGTCGTATCCCCGAATGCATATTGAGCCGGAATAGTGGAGAGACCTGTACGTCTGGCGCTTGACCCAAGTGGCCCCAGATGCGCGCCCTCCACTACCCAGTTACTTGCATCGTCAGGCCTGATCAGGGCACGGGTGGATGAATTAACTGTGAATGCGGTAAAGCCTGTTCCATCCAGGACAATATTATAATCATTTGCTCCTCCCAGGACAAACCCGTTTGCATCTGCCAGGTCCCAGTATCCGTCTACAAAAACATTGAAAACCGAATCCGGGTTGTCAAACAATGGCAAACCAGCATTGCCTGGGTCCGAATCGTTAAATCCTGCAATAAGCGATCCCCCTGTTTGCAGTCCGTTCAGAGTAATGTAAAGGAATTGTTCCCGGACAGAAGACCCTACAGGATAGGTATAGGTCCCTGTGGCATTGATCCATCGCTCAAAGGATCCATATATATGGCCGGCAGTATAAACCACTGCTCCCGGGGTAGCCAATCCCGTACCCAGGGTGAGTTTGCCGGACTGGGCTTCTATGATGCCGGCAGTCATGGTAAGTGTATTGGCCGCGACAACATCCGTTTCAAGGATCAGATCGCCCGAGGATTTATTAACGGTGAGCCCGAAAAACTGTTCCCCGGAAGGGTTGCTTATTGACTGGTCTGCCGTACCGTTAAATGTTACCGTCCCGTTTCCCTCAAGGAAATCAGATTCATTGTTCCAGTCCCCCTTCAGCTCAATATCATTATTATTCCCGTCAAGTGTGCCCGATGATATGAAAAGGTCATTGTCAATGATCAGGTCGGCATTAACCGTTTTAACATCCGATCCGGAAATGCTCAGATTATAATAAGTGGAAGAACCCGGGGTTTTGATGTCCTGTGTATCCTGGAGATAATAGGTAACGGAATTCCCCGAAGCGGATGCATTCAGTGAACCCGTGCTCAATAAACTGCCTGCTATTTCAAGTTCTGAATCGTCATCCTGCGTCCATACAGATCCGGAAGCATTCTGGCCATCAATGTTTCCGGTTATCTCAATATGTCCCTTACTGGTAACTGTTACGTTGTTCTGAAGGTAGATGTTCCCGAAAAGGTGCAGGTGAGTTGTTGAAATAATTACAACATTTGAAGCAATATCGAGGTTTCTTGATGCATCGTTGATAGCAATGGTTCCGAGCCCTCCGATTGAGTCCCCGCTGAAACTGAGATCCTTTGCTGAATTATCATCGCTTGTATAGGTCCCGTCAACGAGCAGGGTTCCGGTAACCGTCATTGTCTTGTTCCGGGCATCCAGGACCCCTCCCGCCTTAATGGTCAGGGAGTTAATGGTTTCTCCCGATCCTGTGGCCAGGCTTACTGTATGCCCGTTTTTGATAACGGCATTATCTCCTGGGTTCGGCACGGAACCACCTGTCCAGGTAGCTCCATCTGCCCAGGCACCGCCACCTGCCGAATAAATAGTCGCCTGTGAAAAAGAAACTAAGGAAACAAAAGACAATAAGCCTGTGAAAAGAAAACACAAAAGGATTCTCATGCAGCGATTTCTTATATGACCTGTTTATGCAGGCATAGGTTGCTCAAAACCAGTCTCAGCAGGCAAATTTCGTAAAGAAAATGCATTACACCGGAGAATATGATCCAAACTTTTAAACAAATTGGATCAGATGTGCTTTTAACAAAACTGAACCCTTAGAGATTCTTGATTTCGGCTACAAGTTTCTGGAGCGAATCCTTGGCGCTTCCGAAGAACATGCGGGTGTTATCAGCATAAAACAGAAAGTTCTCGATAGCCGCATAACCCTTGCCCATACCGCGTTTCATCACGATCACGTGCCTGGCTTCATGAACCATAATGATAGGCATTCCGTAGATCGGGCTGGACGGGTCATCCAGGGCCGCGGGATTGACCACATCGTTGGCCCCGATCACCAGGACAGCATCGGTATTGGGCATGCCGGGGTTTATCTCATCCATCTCGACCAGTTTATCATAGGGTACTTCGGCTTCGGCCAGCAACACGTTCATGTGCCCGGGCATCCTCCCGGCGACGGGATGGATGGCAAATTTCACTTCAACGCCTTTTTCCTCAAGCAATTTGGCCATATCGTTGCATACATGCTGGGCCTGGGCCACGGCCAGCCCGTAACCAGGGACGATCACCACTTTTTGTGAGTAGCTCAGGAGGACGGCGGCATCGCTTGCGGTAATCTCTTTGACTGCTCCTTTTTCACGGTCAACACCTGTACCTCCGCCGCCGAAGGAACCGATGATCACATTCAGCAGGGAACGGTTCATGGCTTTACACATCAGGACCGTAAGAATAGTCCCGGCCGAACCGACAAAGATACCTCCAAGGATCATAGCCTGGTTATTATAGATGAAACCTGCCATCGCAGCAGCTATTCCGGTAAAGGAGTTGAGCAGGGAAATCACAACCGGCATATCGGCACCTCCAATAGGCATTACGAATGTAACACCATAAATCAATGAGAGAGCAAGAAGTGCATATACCAGCACCTGCAGGGTCTCGAAGGAAGCACCCCCTGCCGTTATATATACAAGCAGCACAATAACGACCAGGAGCATGAACAGGTTCAGGTACTTCATAAAGCCTGCAAATATGTCTCCCACCTTTCCATCCAGTTTGCCATATGCGATCATACTGCCACTGAAAGCGATACTACCGATCACCAGTCCCAGAAGAGTAACCAGGGTTGATTCATTGTCCGGGTTTGAATATTCTATCAAAGCCACCAGTGCGGATGCAGCACCCCCTGTTGCATTGAATAAAGATACCAGCTGTGGCATGGCGGTCATTTTAACCCTGCGTGCCACGATAGCACCGAATACCGATCCAATTCCGATCACAACAAGGATGATCACCAGGTTGACTGGTTGAATTCCCTGTCCTGAACCATCCTTATGAAAGACCAGGGTGGTAAACATTGCCAGCAACATCCCGCCGGCAGCCCACAGATTGCCCCTGCGTGCAGTGTCGGGATGACTCAGCAGTTTCAGACCGATGACAAAAAATATGGCTGCCAGAAGATAACTGAATTCCAGGATGACATCGCCCGAAGAATGGACGGGATTGCTTATAACTGCATTCATGTTCCGTCTATTTTTTCTTCTTTTTAAACATTTCAAGCATGCGGTCAGTTACCACAAATCCACCTGCTACGTTCAGGGTCCCGAATAGAATAGCAAACATTCCCAGAACAAGGTTCATATTAAGAGTACTTGTATCGGCATGGCCCACAAGGATGATCCCACCGATAATAATTACACCGCTGATGGCATTCGCTCCCGACATCAGGGGAGTATGGAGCACGGAAGGCACTTTGGAAATGACTTCAAATCCAAGAAATATGGTAAGGACAATGATAAAAATTGCCTCTTTATTGTTATAAAAGAATTCCAAAAAACTTTCCATGGCTGATCTGTTTAAATGCGCTGTGGTCCTGCCTGCCCTGCAAACGCTACATTATTTACTGGTTTTCAAAATTTATGACCTCCGCTACCCGCTCATTGACAATTTCCTTGTTGTGCGTAATGCAGGTACTTCTCAGGATTTCATCCTCAAAATTCAGGTCCAGCTTGCCTTCATCATCAATAAACAGGTTCAGAAAATTGGTGAAGTTCACACCCAGCATCTTGCTTGCGTCGGCAGGCATCCTGGAAGGGAAATTTGAGTTTCCGATAATCCTGATCTGTTTGTGGATAATGGTCTCATCCTTTTTCGTCAATTCACAGTTGCCTCCTGACCCGGCAGCCATATCGATAATAACGGAGCCCGGTTTCATGGCTTCGACCGTTTCCTTATGAATCAGCAAGGGTGCCTTCTTACCGGGGATCTGGGCCGTACAGATCACTACGTTTGATTTTACTGCATGATCATGGATAAGTTCCTGCTGTTTCTTTTGATATTCGTCTGTCTGTGCGACTGCATAACCTCCCGCCGAAGCATCGTCCTGAGAACCTTCAACTTCGATAAAATTACCACCCAGGCTCATAACTTCCTCTTTCACAGCAGATCTGACATCAAATACCTCGACTACGGCTC
>JAUVKJ010000307.1 GCA_030592145.1 Bacteroides sp. | reverse complement strand
AGAAAAGCAGTTACTGGAACCAGTTCCGCGAAGGCATGCTGGGTGCTACTGCCGTACGAAGATTAACGGACGCCATCAACGAGATCATGGATGAAGGGGGACTGGTTTCCCTGGCTAAGCGCAAAGACCTGGAACAGGAATGGAAAACCCCCAAGATACTTGGCAAGCTGCAGTCTATGCCCATACTGGGGAAAATTCCCCAGCGATTCTTCTTTGAACGCCTTGCCACCAGTTACGATTCTGCACGCGGATTCGTGTACGCGCAGGAAGAAAGCCTTAAGCTCATTGAGAATATGCTGATTGCCCAGAATGATGAGGGCGAAACCATTGATGAAAAAAACCTGGCTGTTATCGAAGCTGAAATCAATGAGAACAAGATCCATGGACTTACTTTTCTGCGGAACCTGCGTAATTCATACCCGGAGATCTACAACGCCATTGCCACACGCCAGGCTATACGGTCTGTCCTGAATTATGAGAAGCGAATGGTTGAGCGATTGCTCAACAAGGGCCGTATTGATTCGGGCGAGGCAGGCAAGATCATTTCAGGCATTGAAGAAAGGATGAAGATGCTTATGGACAGTCCACCCTCTCTTGAAATGCCTAAACCCATCGAACTGCTGCGGGATATTTCCTGGCTGGCTGGACTCGAGGAGGAAACTTTCAACCGTGTTGTTAATGATTTCAAGAACCGTGTTTACGCCGTGGATGCAACCCTGGTCAAAGAAAACGGTCCGGGTGACGGTCTGTTCGTGGTGGTCAGGGGACAGGTTAAAATCTCGGTGAAAAATGAAGTGGTCGATATTCTTGGTCCCGGCAGCGTTATCGGAGAGATGGCCGTACTGACCGGTCTGCCCAGAACCGCTACTGTATCTGCAGAATCTCCGGTGACAGTTTTGTGGATGAGCACCTCCAGGATGAAAGCGATCATGAAAAATTCCATGAATCTCGAACACCGTCTCTGGAAATTTGCAAGCATGCGCTTTGCCATGAACCTGCTGAGCCATAAAAAACCTTATGATGAATGGCAGCAAAAGGAATTCAGGCAATGGCTTACGGCAGGTGACATTAACTACCCGGACGAAAGGGGACATATAGACCTGAAGGGTAAGGTAGGGATCCTAGTCACCGGGAAAGCAACCTCAAAAGACAATACAGATACCCTTACCGCTCCTTCCATTCTTGAAACCTCAGATTACGATTTCAGCTCCAACGCCAGAGTATTTATAAGACAACAAAAATGATCGCAGGGATTCCGGATAAGAAAAGAGGGGTGGAAAGGCTGGCGGGGATAATCGCCCTGCTGATTTCATTCCTGGTAGTGGCTGCCATTTTCACCGGCCTGGACATTTATCCGGAATACATCAATATTCATGAAGACCTGGCCCATCTCGGTGAAAACATCGAACGGCTTCGCCTGAATACCTGGATCTGGTTTGCAAATTCCATCATGATTATTCTTTTTGGTCCCCTCATCCTGATGAGTTTCCTGCCCCACGGAAGATCTTCCTCCTACCTGGCCGCATTCCTGATCAGCACGACCGGGATCCTGTACATGATCTATGCCGTGAATGGACATAACATGATCTTTCTCGTCACAGATTACTCTAAATCAGCCGGAGATGAGGTTGATATTATGGCCAGCCTTGCCTATAATATCATGGTAACCAAGACCCATCTGCAGTTGGCTGCCTATACACTTGCGGGACTCAGCTCGATGATCCTCGGGCTGTTGATTGCCAGTACCGGCCATCTTCCCCGCTTCATCGGCTGGCTGGCCATATTCGGCGGGATGATCTATGCAAGTTTCGGATGGATCAGTACGGATAATATCCTGTTTACCATAGGACGCTTGTTCTTTATCCTGGCCCTGATCTTACTTGGCAGTTACCTCCTTTTGAAAGGTATTGTCCGCAAAGAAAAAAAAGCATGAACACCCATTATGCATCCTACCACCGGGCATCCACACAACAGGTGCTACGGGACTACAGCGAACTTAAATCTGCAGATTATATCAATGAGCTCGTGGCGGCACTACCCTATGTCGCTACCATCCTGAATAAAGACCGGCAGATCGTATTCAGTAATGATGCTCTGCTGAAACAATCAGGGATCAGGAACATAGACGAGATCCTGGGAAAAAGACCCGGGGAAGTCCTGAATTGCATTCATGCCGGTACCATGGATGCAGGATGCGGGACCTCTGAAAACTGCCAGGTTTGTGGTGCCGTAAATATCATTCTGAAATGCCAGGAAACCGGGAAGACGGCCACCGATGAATGCAGGATCAGGACCCGTGAGGAAGAAGGGTATGAGGATTGCCTGGACCTGAAGGTGACGGCCACTCCTTTTCATTGGGATGGCCGGGAATTTATCATTTTTACGGCCCGTGACATAAGCAGTGAAAAGCGCAAGGAGGCCCTTGAACGAGTTTTCTTTCACGATGTTATCAATACGGCCGGAACCCTGCAGGGCTTGGTGAACCTGCTAAAGCAACAGGATGATCCACAGAAGATAAAGCAGTTCATCGATCTTCTGTCCGTGGTCAGCCAGGATCTGACGGAAGAGATCCTGAACCAGAAATCCTTGCTGGCTGCCGAGAATGGGGATCTGTCCGTAACGAAACAGAAGTTCTACCTGAAGGAAACCCTCGGATATATCATCAAGGAATACCGCCGGCATGAACTGGCCCTGAACAAGGAGATCCATTTCGTTGAAGATTCCTGCGAGATAACCATTCATACAGATCCGGTATTGCTCCGCAGGGTCATCAGCAATATGATAAAAAATGCGCTCGAAGAGATCGTTGCCGAAGAAATAATCACCATCGATTGTATACAAAAACCGGATGCGGTAGTCATCCGGGTACACAACCCGGGCGGTATGCCTGAAAGCGTGCAGAAACAGATCTTTCAGAGGTCATTTTCTACCAAGGGGAAAGGCAGGGGACTTGGAACCTATAGCATGAAATTGCTGGGAGAAAAGTATTTGAATGGTAAAATTTTCTTTTCTTCCACCA
>JAUVKJ010000305.1 GCA_030592145.1 Bacteroides sp. | reverse complement strand
AGGTGGAGAATTTTACCCGGTTCCAGAAGTGGAGCGGAGTACTCAGTATCAGGGAGAAGAAATTCAGGGAGGAGGAGATCTACATTGCGGACACATCGTTTCTTGAGATTTTTTCATTCCGGCTACTGGAAGGAGATCCGTACTCTGCTCTCCGGAATCCCATGGAAATGGTTGTCTCCGAATCCACAGCCCGGAAGTATTTCGGGAATGAGAATCCAATCGGGAATAGCCTTCGTTTTAACGGCGGACCAGAACTAATGATTACAGGTATCTTCGAGGATGTCCCGCGCAACTCACACCTCAAACCGGATATTGTTGTATCCTGGGCAACCATTATTCAATTCCGGGGGGAAGACATAAATACTGCCTGGCAATGGGATGCTTTCTTTAATTATATTCTTTTGAATCCGGCTGCTGATTACAAGGAATTCGAGGCAAAGATACCTGCCTTTATCGAAGCCGAGATCGGGGAGGGGATGGAACAATGGAGTGCAAGTGTGGTTTTTAACCTTCAGCCATTGAGAAGCATTCATCTGAATTCGGATTTCATGTTCGAAGCCGAACCTAATGGCAATGCAAGATCGGTGTACGCCCTGCTGGTGATATCCGTTTTCCTGGTGATCATTGCCTGGATCAATTATGTTAATTTGTCCACTTCCAGATCCCTGGAGCGTGCCAGGGAAGTGGGCATGCGTAAGGTAACAGGAGCCTTTCGGGAACAACTCCTTAGCCAGTTCCTGCTGGAATCCCTCCTGGTTAACTTACTGGCTATTTTGCTGGCAGTGGTCCTTGTGCAGTTGCTCAGTCCCTCTTTCAACCTTCTGACCGGTGAGTATCTGGATTATTCCCTTCGGGGGAATCCGGGTTTCTGGGGCGGGATGTTGCTTATTTTCATCCTTGGTGCTTTCCTTTCGGGAATCTATCCTGCCCTGTTCCTTTCATCCTTCAAACCTACAACTGTTTTTCAGGGAGTTTCTGAGTTGAAGATCGGGGGAATGGGTATGCGGCGGATCCTGGTGATCTTCCAGTTTGCCACTTCTTTGTTGCTTTTAGCAGGAACGATCACGGTGTACCGGCAGATCTCCTATATGAAGAACTATGATCTGGGTGTTGATATTGAAAATGTCCTGGTTCTCAGAGGACCCAGCGTGAATGATTCAACCTATGGGGAAACCTATAATGCTTTCAAATCAGAACTTACGCGTAACCCTGATATTGAAATGCTTACAGCATCCATAGTGGTTCCGGGCCGTCAACCCTCGTGGAACGCCGGAGGAATCCGTCGCCTGAGCGAGGGATCTGAAGAAAGCAACCAGTATCGCATCATCGGTTTCGATTTCAATTTTGTTGATTTTTACGGGCTGACAATACTGGAGGGCAGGAACTTTTCAGAGGAATTCGGGCAAAACAGCGAAACCGTTTTGTTTAATGAATCTGCCATTCAACTTATGGGATTTGAGGATTTTTCCTCGGCTATGAATGTCCCCATCTTTTTCTGGGGAGATACCTTCAGCATTGTTGGCGTGGTAAAGAATTATCATCAGGAAGGCCTGAAGGTGGAGCAGGAGCCATTGATTTTCCGTTTTTTCCTGGATGCCACAGGCTATTATTCCATCAAGGTGAATCCCTTAAAAACACAGGAAATTCTGTCTTTTGTTGAGGATCAATGGCGTACCTTCTTCCCGCTAAATCCATACGAGTACTTTTTCCTGGAGGATTATTATAACGAACAATACAGGAATGAGACCAGGTTTGGAAAGGTATTCAGCTTGTTTGCATTCCTGGCAATATTTATTGCCTGCCTTGGCTTGTTTGGCCTGTCTTCATATACAACCATGCAGCGGACCCGTGAGATTGGTATCCGTAAGGTATTGGGCTCCTCATCCGGGAACGCAATCCTTCTCCTGGTGCGTTATTTCATTATACAGGTGCTGATTGCCATTCCCATCGGACTTGGCGCAGGATATTATATTATGTCCGGTTGGCTGCAAAACTTTGCATATGGTATCGGCATCGGCTGGTGGTTCTTTCTGGTCCCTGTTTTCCTGGTAATGCTGATCACCATATTAACGGTTAGTTCACAGGTCATTAAAACGGCTAACGTAAACCCGGCAGAATCATTAAGGCAGGAATAATTCTCGTACGGCAGCGTAAATTCCCCATTCGGCATCTTTTTTTTTCATGGCAGGAATGTTGCGTGTAGATTTGTTCCATAGAGCAAAAAAAACACAACCATGAAAAATTTACTGCTGACAACTTTAATAATTGTGGCCACACTTTCGGGGGCGGCTGCTTCCGGCCCTGAAAGCAGTTTTACCCAGACCATAAGCGGGACCATCGTGGATGCTGTCACCGCGTATCCCCTGATCGGGGCCAATGTGATTCTGATGGATTCAGATCCCCTGGTTGGAACCATCACCGATGTGAATGGCGATTTTATTATTCCCGATATCCCCGTGGGCAGGAAAACCCTGGAAATATCCTATGTAGGATACCATAAAAAGATCGTGCCCAATATTCTGCTGGTGTCGGGGAAGCAGGTGGTATTGAATATAAAACTGGAGGAGAAGGCCATCGAGATGGAGGAGGTCGTAGTCAGGGCAGGACGCAGGAAGGACCAGGCAATCAACGAGATGGCCACGGTGAGCGCCAGGACATTCTCGGTAGAAGAGACCGAACGGTTCGCAGGGAGCCTTGGCGACCCTGCCAGGATGGTGGCTAATTATGCAGGGGTCAGCACCCAGAATGATTCGAGGAACGATATCATTATCAGGGGGAATTCACCCATTGGCGTCCTGTGGCGGCTCGAAGGGATCGAGATCCCCAATCCAAACCATTTCGGAGCACTTGGAACCACGGGCGGGCCCGTAAGCATGGTCAATAATAACCTGCTGGACAATTCAGATTTCCTGACCGGTGCCTTCCCGGCTGAATTCGGGAATGCAACCGCGGGGGCTTTCGATTTGAATATGCGTTCGGGCAACAGACAGAAAACGGAATTTACCGGACAGATAGGTTTTAACGGATTCGAAGCAGGGGTGG
>JAUVKJ010000137.1 GCA_030592145.1 Bacteroides sp. | reverse complement strand
AAAGTGAATATCCAGACGTTTTAGTCCCTCAATGTTTTTATCATACTCCAGCGGCGGCGGTGAAAGCGATACAACTTCTGTCCTGTATTTCTGGCCTGATCTGACCCTTATAAATAATTGCCTGCCATCCTGCTCCAGGATAACCCGCTCTTTATCAATCCGGATGTCCGCTTTGGTTACAAGTTGCCATGTAATAATAGCGGTGTGTTTATTGAATTCCAGATCATCGGTGATAAGCAACTGCGTGTCCGATAATTTCCGGAAACTACGCTGAGCCAGTTCAAGCTTGTTGCCAAAAACCGGAGTAAGGTCAAAAGTGGCAGCCGGCAAATTGCTATTGGGATCATCATTGACCAGAACAGCCCGGCCGGACACCAGGTGCATCTCACCGTTAATGGTAAGTGTGCTGTGCCCGAAGTTGTTTTTCGTGAGCAGGGTCCATCGCCTGGAATCCTGGGCCCTGTTCCATAATTCATTGCCCATCAGTTGTTCCAGCGTATGATAACCCTGGTTTCCGGGATCGACAGACCAGCGGACCCCTTCCATTTCAAATACAAAGGAACCTGCGTCCATGTTCCCGTGGTTGTCATCTGCACTCCCTCCTTTGGCAGCCAGGAAGAATGCTTCCTTACCGCCCTGTGGATTACGGATGATACAAAGGGGACTGGCCCCCTTCCCTATCCAGACCTCCGGATTTGACCAGGATTCTGTCGCATCTTCCGGAAGAGAGGAGATGTTTAAAACTGCAAGGCTCAGGAATCGCATCCGCCTGGATTCACCCGGATTCTCCAGTTCCTTCTCCAGCACCTTCAGGTATGTGTCAGCATCGAAATTCATTGCTCCGTGGCGGGCAAACCAGGCCAGCAAACTGAAGTGCGACAGGCTGTGAAAGCCTCCAAGGCTGGCATCAAAGAAATTGAAATAATCACCAGAGGGACCTGCAAGGACCTGGCTGTATATGGTACTCTCCATTACCCCCGGGGCAGCGGGAAAACCAAAATCCGTGCCCAGGGCCGATTCGTATACCGATATGGCAGCAGTAAGGTAGTCGGTCGCGTAGAACCAGTATGAGGGTCCCTCGGGATACACTCCATCCGGTGCATAAGGCATGAGTCCGAGCGGTATTTTATCCACCGACCGGTGCAATATATCGGATGCCAGTTCCGGCTCTTTCTCAAATACGGCAAGGGCGGCAAAGGAAATGCCACCATGACAGACAAGGTTCCAGTTATGATGGGCATCGATCCACCAGTTGTCTCCCGAAACCGATGGCTTCAGAGCCTTTTCAACAAGGGCTTCCAGGGCCAGATCCCTGGTAGATGGATCAAGCCACTCACCGGTCCAGTCCACCGCCAGAGAAACCGCCAGCGCCATTTCGGCAACATCCAGGAAATGGGATGGGTTCCAGTCATTAAATCGGCAAACCGCCTCCAGTTCCTTTTCAAGCTTCATCAGGTGTGCTTCATTTTTATCAATCCTGTAGACCAGCGCCAGGGTCGTCATGCGTCTTATCGCTTCCCTTGAGACAGAAAGCAAGCGCTTCCCTGTCTTTTGATAGGTAAGCGGCTCCAGCTTGCAAATACTTTCGGCATTGTTCTGCAACAAACGATAGGCTGATTGTGTCAGAGGATCGGTTTCCAGTTTCCTTATGAGATCTTTTTCAAGTTCCGGAGTTAAAATCAGGCGGGGCGATTCCCTGAGAATATTTTCCCCTAGCCATGAAATGCTGACCGGATTCGAAAATTGCAAATTGTTCCCTGCCTGACCCAATGTGTGAGATATGGCCAGGAAAATCGCAACAGTTATCAGCAATGATCTTGATGTATTCATTTCAATTCGATAATGGTATCCAGTTTATCAGGGTCGGTTTCCGGGAGGGTCAGGATTATGCCATCTTCATGCTTGTGGAAGGGGATCTTCTCACCGGTATCAAACACGGTGGCCTTCTTTACCGTCTTCCCGCCCAGGGGAATATACAGCACCCTGTCCTCGGCATCGAGTACATGGACAAAAATAGTCTTATCCTTTACCGTGGTGGCTCCCCAGGTCCTGTTGCCTGTGGGACCGCCACGGGTTCCGTAAATGGTTTCGCCGTACTTCTTCATCCAGGCTCCCATCTCCTTCAGGGTTTTGACATTTTCCGGCTGTATTTTCCCGTTTGGCATGGGGCCCGTGTTCAGAAGCAGGTTGGAATTCTGTCCGGCTGCACGGACCAGCATGTGAATGAGATCCCGGGTACTCTTGAAACGGGTATCCTTGATGTTGAAGCCCCAGGAACCGTTCATGGTCTCGCAGGTTTCCAGTGGCAGGGTGCCGATCCCAGCCTGGTTAAAGCCCATTGTGTTCTGTCCGGGCAGGTCGCGCTCAAACATCTGGAAATCCTCGCCGGGGAAAGGCATTTTGTGGTGGTTGCTACCGACCAGGGCCTGTGGCTGAAGCCCGTGGATAAGGGAATAGGTCTCATCCAGCCTCCAGTCAGCATCCCACTGGTCCCACATCCCGTCAAACCAGATCCCTCCTATCTCACCGTAGTTTGTAAGCAATTCCGTAAGCTGGGCATTCATGTAATTGATGTAGAGGTTCCATTCCCCCGATTCCTCCCTTCCTGTATAATTCCCTGTCCCCCCCCGGGGATAATAATCCGGGTGGTGCCAGTCTAGCTGTGAATAATAGAAAAACAGTCTGATCCCCTGCCGGTCGCATTCCTCCTTGAGCATGCCAATAACATCCTTCCCGTAAGGGGTACGGTCTGTAATATTGTAGTCAGACACCTCCGAATCGTACATGGCAAAGCCGTCATGATGCTTGGAGGTAATGGTGATGTATTTCATCCCGGCTTCTTTGACCAGAGATACCCATTCGGCCGGATCAAAGGCAATGGGATTAAAAAAATCAGGAAGTTTTTCATACTGATCTATTGTGATTTGCTTTCGATTCATTATCCATTCAGCGATGCCATGGTCACCACCACCACCCATGACGGAGTAAACGCCCCAGTGTACAAAGAGGCCGAATCTGGCATCCTGGAACCACTCCCTGGCCTGCAGGTTCGATTCAGACGGTTGATAATCATTCTGTGCAGCAAGCGTCGAACAGACCGCCAGCACCAGCAAAAAATTCAATGTTTTTTTCATCGTTAAGGTTATAAGTTATTAAACATTTCCAGATAATGGCCGGAATCGGTCAATATACCTCCGCTCTTTTCATAATAGTCATCATTGAGTTCAAATACCCCGTCTTTTGTTTTTGTCCAGGAAGCCCCGTTAAAAGGATGGTAGCTGAACATGGTCTCCCAGTTCTTATAGTTCTGGTGCCCGTTGGTCTCCAGCAAGCCAATCCCCAACCCGGGGAAGGGATCCAGGCGTGCAGCAATCGCCTTATTCCAGTCCACCAGTATCGGATTTACGGTCAGGTCGGCACAGAAACAGGGTACCTTATGCTTTTTCGCCACATTCGCAATTTTCATGGTCATGCTGAGTGTTTTAGCAATGGCTTTAAGGGCAATAGCACGGTAGCCCATTTCTATCCTTTTCAGTGCGTCTTCATCGGTATGTGCGCTTTCATCTGCGGCAAGCCGTATCTCTATATCGCTCACATCGATCTCCTTTTCTTCGGGGAACGGCTCCTCTATAATGGCGATCTGGTCATACGCCCCTATCTTTTTAGCATGGTCTAACAGCCTGAATAAGGTTTCCTTTTTTTCATACCTGCCATTGGCATCAAAATAATAGGGCAATTTCCCATCCTTTGTGCAGAATGTTTCCATGTGTCCAATGGCATTGTGGATTTCGGTTAATCTGGTTTTATCCTTTTCCAGCATTTCTTCCTGGGTCCCGGGTTGACCGATTTTTATCTTCATGAAGAAATATCCTTCATCAGCAGCCTGCCTGATTTCCTCAATGGGAATGGAATAAGCCATCAGCGGAATGCTGGCAACCTTTTCATGGTGATGTGAAAGGGCCGGTTTGAATTCTTGAGGGATCAGGTCATCGAAGTTTGTGATCCCGTTTTCTGCAGCATACAGCAGCCAGGCAGCATTATCCAGTCCCACAAGGGCATTCAGGGCAAATGTTTTCCGCAGACCGGGTTTGCCTGTAATTTTGACTCCATAATTATACACTTCCTCCAGTATATTATCGAGCAGTTCAACAGGAGATGAAAAACGTTGCCCTTTTACCATCTGCATGGCTCTTTCAGTAAGAAGGTACATAATGGCATTGCCACCTGCTTCGGAATTGGATGAAAAAACTCCGGCATCAGACCAGAGTACACTCTGAGTACAGAGGCCTACCTTTTTAAATCCCGATTCACTTTGCATCCAGCTCATCGTTTGCCATATCTCAGACATATATCCTCCTTTGAAACCAAAGGGCCGGATTAAAGGTTCACGTTCAAATTTGGAGTCTACATCCTGAATAGTCACCGGTTTCATGGATTTGTTTTTTAAGGTACCTGACCGGCAAAGGCTTGATGATAATCCTATGGATGAAATGGCGGCCAGTGTACCGGTTGTCTTTACAAATTTTCTTCTTGTAATCATAACGATCTTAAGATATTAATCCTGATTCTTTCAGTTTCCGTTTAAGACAGGTTACATCCTGCCGGATGTTCTTCAGGGCGCTTTTTCTTTTTTGCTCCAGGGTCAGGGATTTGTCAGATTTGTCAAACAAAGGATACTCAAAGTGAATGGAGATCGGTGCGCTAAAGTCAAATTCCTTAAGGTACCCAAAAAAACCGTCCAGGTCAACCATCCCCTCTCCCAGGGGTACATTAACAGCCTTCCATTTTCCATTTACCTTCTCCCATTTTGAATCCTTGACCACAATACATTTTATGTAAGGCTTCAGCAACTTAAGGCCGAGTGGCCAGGAATTGGCACCTTCAATTGTGGCGTGCCGGATATCGTACTGGCAGCCGATCCATTCAGGGTTCAGATCCTTCAGCAGCATCCAGATATCCCAGACAGGTGCTCCAAAGTAAGTGCCGGAATGATTCTGGTAGGCCCCGTGGATGCCGTACTTTTCATTAATTTCTGCCAGTCCCCTGAAAAGTGGCCTGATCTTTTCAATGCTTTTTTCTATCCCAGGTGAATCTTCGTACCTGTAATACCCCATGCGATAAAACCGGATCCCGAGATGGCCTGCAGTATTCAGGATTCTCTCTGTTTTGGGATCCAGGGAATCATTAATCCGGGTGACCATCATAGGAACCTGTAGTCCCCGTTTCTGAATTGCCTCTACCGCCCGTGGCAGGTCTTCCTCCACCCTGTCTGGCTCTACGTGGCTGCCTTTCCTGACGCCCAGATCCACACCATCCAGTCCCCCTTCAAGAGCCGTATCGGCAAGGTCATCATAGCCGAGGAACTGGAGGTGCTTGGAAAAGATGCAGACAGGGCACTTTCCTGATGATCCCGGTTTGAATGGAAACTGCAGTATTCTTGTGCCCACTAAGGGAAGACCCAATCCCGCCACGGCCGATTGTTTTATGAATGCTTTTCTTGAAATGCTTTTGCTCTTCATAAATAAAGGTTGTTTGAATTATTTTGGGATTTGTAATTTCAATAAAAAAAATGAAATAAACCAATAAATGTTAGTTTTGTACACAATTCAACAA
>JAUVKJ010000175.1 GCA_030592145.1 Bacteroides sp. | reverse complement strand
AAAAATCGATTCACTGATAAAAAGCGAAAATCATATCATAATAATCAGTCCAAGAAGATATGGTAAAACAAGTCTAATAAGAAAGGCTTTAAAAGAATCAGATCAACGATATCTATTTCTGGATATGCAGCTTGTCATGTCCTCTGAAGATCTCGCCGCTCAGTTATTAAAAAGGGTTTATAGAATATCACCGTTTAATAAACTGAAAAGTTTGATAAAATCTTTCCGGATCATCCCATCCTTGACTGTTAATCCTATTACCGGTGATGTTGATGTTTCTTTCAGGCCGGACCAGAGAGGGATAGTTCCCCTTGAAGATGTTCTCAACCTGATTGATAAACTTGGTACCAAAACAAAAAGGATTACAGTTGCCCTGGATGAATTTCAAGAGATTTTCCGAATTGATAAAGGACTTGACCGGGTGTTGCGTTCGATAATGCAAAGCCATTATAATGTGAACTATGTTTTCTCTGGCAGCAGTGAATCAATGATAAGGGAGATCTTTGAGAATAAAAAATCGTCATTTTATCATTTTGCTTACCTGATGCCATTGAATATGATCCCTGAAGCTGAGTTCTCACGATTCCTCGAAGATAGTTTCAGTGAAATGACAAAACAAAGCAAATCAATATCTTCTTATATTATAAAAGAAACATCCTCGCATCCCTATTATACACAACAATTGGCTTTTGTCGTGTGGGAATTATTAGTTAGGTCAGGATATTCGGTCGATATTACCCAAAAAGCAGTGAATGAAATATTGCAGAACCATGATAATGACTATGAGCGTTTATGGTATGGATTCAATAGAACTGACATGAAGGTTCTTGTCGGACTGTCAGGGAGTGACCTGGAACCATTATCGAGTGAATTCTCATTAAGGTTCAATACAGGTCCTGATAGTACAACCTACAGTGCTCTTCAGAGGTTGATCAAAAGGGGGATTGTTGTGAAATATGATAAATCCTATATCATTGACGATCCATTTTTCAGGAAATGGATTGTTATGAGAAGGGATATGTGAGGATTGGTAATTTTAATACCGGGAGTTATGACGCCTCTCCGTGTTCCTCGTTCTTGATCAGCACCGAGAAAATGAACAATATCACAGCAGCGGCCGCGAACACGACCATTAGCGATACAAACATTTTCCTGACGATTTCTTCAAGGGAAATAATATCCCAGATGCCCAGCAGTGCAACGATGGTAAAAATCAGCACGAGGGCGATCAGGAAATAGGAAATGGTTTTCTTAATCGAATTGACCATGATGATGTGGTTTGGTTATAAGATGGTTCGAAGGTATAAAGATAAATCATAAATGCTATTCAACTCAACCTTCTGATTGCTTTTTTCAAAAGTCCATACCGGATTCCCTTCCCTTCTCTCAACAAGAATGTGAACGGGGAGCTTTTTATTTTCCTCAACCCTGAAACCCATGCGTTCTATGGCTTTAA
Organism: Bacteroides sp.; assembly: GCA_030592145.1. Taxonomy (GTDB): domain Bacteria; phylum Bacteroidota; class Bacteroidia; order Bacteroidales; family SM23-62; genus SM23-62. Next base: position 3,300 of record JAUVKJ010000175.1, on the reverse strand, counting down.
TAGTCCATACCATGAGCTCCGGCGACGAGGCAGAGAGTGATACGGATTGCTCAGGATGCCTCAGGGGGGCCATATCACCGGTTACCGGGTCCATGGCAAAACCTGCAGGGGGACCATCCTGCATAAGTACCTCTTCCAGCTGCCCGTTCAGCACCAGGTCCTCCGGAGCCCCCTCAGAGACACCCCGCCCGTGCATCAGCCATATTCTGTCAGACTGCTGCAGGCTTACCTGAAGGTCATGTGAGGAAAATACAATGGTTTTACCGTGATTCCTTGCAAGGTCTCCCAACAAGGCAATGATCTCATAGCGGTGGGTAATATCCAGAAAGGCTGTCGGTTCATCGAGGATCAGTATCCGGGTGTCCTGTGCCAGGGTCCGCGCGATCATGGCCCGCTGTCTTTCTCCATCACTCAGCTCATCCAGGTCCCTGTCACGCAAAGAATTAAGTGAAGTGATTTCCATGGCATTCCCGATCCTTGCATGATCCTGTTCTGATAACCTTCCAAACCACCCGGTATGGGGATATCTACCCATGGCAACCAGATTGCAAACCCTGAGTCCCTGTACCCGGATTACCTCGGTGGAAACAAATCCGAGCAGGCGTGAAAGTTCCTTGCGGGGGAAATCGTTGATAGACCTGTTCTCCAGAAAGATATTCCCCTGCAAGGGATTATGCAGTCCCGCAATAGTTCTCAGCAGCGTGCTCTTTCCGCAGCCGTTCCTTCCCATGAGGGCGATCAGTTCCCCTCCCCTTGCGGTGCAATTCATGGGACTGGTAAGGGAATGCTTTTTCTTTCCCTTCTTGTATCCGATCTCAAGCTTCTCCAGCCGGATGATATGTTCCCCATGCTCCTCCATTCTCAACTCAGATTAGCAAAACGTTGATTTCTCAATACGATCCATACCACTATCGGTATCCCGATAAGAGCCGTTACAGAATTTATGGGAAGCACCTTGTCCGTTCCGGGAAGCTGTGAGACCATATCGCTGAGAAGCAGTATGACAGCGCCAGCCAGCATGACCCCGGGAATAAGGATCCTGTGGTCTGCGGTCCTCCATAACAGTCTTGCGATATGAGGCACTGCAATCCCGATAAAACCAATCGGACCGCAGAAAGCAGTGACCGTTCCGGCTAGTATGCTTGTACTGATGAATAGCAGAATCCGCCCTGTCATCACGTTGATCCCCATGGACCTGGCATAATTTTCTCCAAGCAGCATGGCGTTCAGGATCTTTATGCCGGCATACGACAGCAGGACTCCCGCGGAAAGGCTTCCCAGCAATACGGGCAATTGCGCCCGTGTAACGTTCCCAAGGCTACCCAGGGTCCAGACAATAAAGGTCTTAAGCAGGGCCTCATGTGTGAAATACTGAAGAACGCTGACAAAGGCAATGGTTATGCTGCCGAAAAGAATGCCCAGGATCAGAATGGTCATAATGTCTTTAATCCGGAACGATACGATCAGCAACAACAGCATGATTATCCCGGAACCAAGCCAGGCGGCAGCGATAATACCCCAGGTTTGAAAATGCATCTCCCTTACGGGGAAAATAATGTAAGCTCCCATCACCAGAAGGGCTACGCCCAGGCTGGCGCCGGAACTGATGCCAAGGACATAAGGTCCGGCCAGGGGATTACGGAACAGGGTCTGCATCTGCAATCCCGCGAGTGAAAGGGACAGTCCGGCGAAGACCGCCGTGATGGCCCGGGGAATACGAAAATCGTACAGGATGGTTACCCATTCGGGATGTTCAGATTGCCCGGTAAAAAGAATGCTCAGCAGGTCTTTCACGGGAATGTGCACGGAACCAAGGAACAGGTCTGCAAGAAAACAGACCAGGAGCAGAAGCAGCATTCCCCCGAACAGGAGGATATTCCTTCCTTTAATCATTTTTACCCAGATCCTCAACCAGTTTCACGAGTTTGCCAAGATCTGCGCGTATCTTGTTGAAATGGGAACGTAATTTTCCGGAACCTTTTTTATCTTCAGGATGATTTATCCTGTATATCAATTCATTGCGCCTCTTTACGATCTCACTTATGGCCTTGTCCGCGGCACTGCTCTTTTCCGGCTGAGAGATCTTGTATGTAAAACATTCATTGATCAGGTCATAGGTCAGGTAATTGATATCATCTTTCAGTTCTTTAATGCTGGCCATATCCGATGTGTTTAGTTTTATTAATGTAGCTGTTCGTAGTATCGTAGTTCGTAACCGGGCAGCAGGCCGGGGTGAAAGATCCGGATCAGGTCCGCCAGGACCAGGTGTGGCTCCATGACCCCCGATTCCCAAAAATCATTGCCACCGGACGGGTTCAGCCGGGCCGTATTATTGTAAACCGATCCTTCCCTCAAAGGTTTGAAATGCTCAAGCCTTGTTTCGGTCTGCCTGATGTCTTCCAGCGAGCGGGCAGCTCCGCAATTAATCCAGATATCCGCAGACGCCCCCCGGGCATAGACAGATTCCAGGTCCACCGGAGCCGCCTCCCGGCTATCCCGGTCCCCCCAGATATATTCTCCGCCTGCATCCCTGATAAACGCGGCGGCAAATGATTTGCTTCCCGGCACATACCAGGTATCTTTCCAGGGCAGTCCCGTCATTACCCTGGGCCTGGCCATGATGCCGGCTGCGAGCTCCCGGTACCCCTCGTACTGCTCAATGATCCCATAAAAGATCGAATCCGCCTCCCGGTCCATTTCATAAAAAGCGGCAATGAACCGTAACCATTCACATTTGCCAAGGGGCTCATTTTCAAGATAATCACCATTCAGGATGACCGGAATGCCCGTTTCCTTCAGCCGCTTCACCATCCCGCTCACCTCTGCCGTGATCCCGTAGGAAATAAGAATATCCGGCTGCAGGGATACGATGCGTTCATAATTCAGGGCCTGGTCTGTGCCGACATCACGGACTTCCCCGGCTTCAATCCTCTTGCGGAGCTCCCTGTTCGAAATATAATCCGGACCGGAAATTCCCACAATGCTCCCGGTCATTCCAAGCGCCCCGATCATGGCAACATGGGTGGTCGACATACAGATCACACGGGATACCGGTGTTTGCACCAGGGGAAGATGTGTAAGCGAATCAGGGATTTTTGAAATATCGGAAGCCAGGACATACTCAAGGTGGATGCCGGAAGATCCCTGCCATGGATCCTTGACATGCAGGATCCTAAACTCCGGGAATGCTTCGATCCGGAATCCGCGGGCCTGGGTGTTCCCCGATAAGCTTTCCTCTCCTACCGGAGTTTCCCTGTAGTGGGAATAACATGCCGGCAGAAGGGCCAGCATGAAGACAAC
>JAUVKJ010000021.1 GCA_030592145.1 Bacteroides sp. | reverse complement strand
ATCGGTTTGAATGGCGCCGGAAGTAGTACCATCCTGGGCATTTCCCTTCCGGGGAAGGAGAAGCAGCGTTACAAGCACCAGGGGAAACAGGAGCAGGGCAGGCTTAAACCGGCCCCCTTTCAAAAACCCTTTAGGCCGGTTTTCCCGTCCACCACTGAGGTGATCATTCCGGTGGAAATTCAGGCGACTACCCAGGCGGCCTTTACCGCTGCCCGTTGACAGGGGTGAGTCCGGTGCAGGCTGCATGGGACTGGTTAGCGCTGGAGGTTCCTGTCGGTTCATCATGCTGTATAGTATAGGTAAAATGATCAGGGTCAGGAGAGTTGAGGTTATGAGTCCGCCGATCACCACTGTGGCGAGTGGCCTCTGGACCTCTGCTCCGGCCGAAACGGAAATGGCCATGGGAAGAAATCCCAGAATATCCGTTACCGCGGTTATCAGCACGGGCCTCAACCGGGTGCAGGCCCCCTTAACGATAATGTAATTGATGTTCTTCACTCCTTCCTTTCTCAGGTCGTTGTAGTAGGAGATCAGGACAATGCCATTCAGAACAGACACTCCGAAGAGGGCTATGAATCCCACACCGGCCGAAATGCTGAAAGGCATTCCCCGGATCCACAGGGCCAGTACCCCGCCGACCGCCGAAAGGGGTACGGCGGTAAAGATCAGCAGGGCATATTTTACCGAGTTGAAGGTGAAGAACAGGAGTATGAGGATCAGGATAAGAGCAATAGGTACGGCTGCCTTCAGCCGTCGGAGGGCATTTTCAAGGTTCTCAAACTGTCCTCCGTACGTGATGTAATAACCGGCCTTCAGCTCCAGCTTCGCCGAAAGTTCCCGGTTGATCTCCCAGACCAGGCTTTTGACATCCCGGTTACGGACATTGATCCCTATGGTCACCCTGCGTTTGGTGTCGTCGCGGGAGATCTGAAGAGGGCCCTCAAGGTATTCCATGGTGGCCACTTCACTTAAGGGGACGAGTACACCACCCGAAGAACGCGCAAAAATGTACGCCAGGTTCATGTCTTTCCGGAAAGTGGAATCCATCCGTACGACCAGGTCAAACTTCCGCTCGCCCTCGAAAACTACTCCTGCTACCTCACCGGCAAAAGCGGTACGTACGATGGTATTAAGCTCTTCGATGTTCAGGCCGTACCTGGCCATTTTCTGACGATCGTACCGGATTACATACTGGGGCAGTCCGGATATCTGTTCCACTTTGACGTCTGACGCCCCTTCCATCCCCTGGATCAGGGAAGCGGCCCGGTTGGCCGCCCGGTAGAGCTCATCGATGTCCTCCCCGTAGATCTTTACGGCAATATCGGTCTTGGCCCCCGTCATCAGTTCGTTGAACCGCAATTGTATGGGCTGGGTGAATTCGAAGGAGGCAGCTGTGATAACCTCCAGCTTTTCCTTCATCTGTTCAATCAGTTCTTCCCGGGTCCGGGCCGAGGTCCATTCCTTTTTTTCCCTGAGTACGATCATAATGTCGGCATCCTCCACGGCCATGGGATCGGTCGGCACTTCGGCGGTCCCGATCTTGGAGACGACCTGTTCCACTTCCGGAAAATTATCCAGCAATATCTTTTCTGCCCGGGTGGTCTGGCGTACGCTCTGCGAAAGGGACGATCCCGGTGGTATGGTCATCTGCATGGCCAGGTCTCCCTCCTCCAGGGTAGGCAGGAACTCTCCTCCCATACGGCTGTAGATAAAGGCCGAGAAAACGACCACAGCCAGGGTACTCAGCAGGAGAGGTGTTTTGTTCCTGAGTGAAAGCTTCAGAACAGGATGATACGTAAGCTTGAGGAACTTTATGATCTTGTCGGAAAAGGTTTCCTTCCAGATGATGTTCCTTTTCATGATCAGGGCTGACATCATGGGAACATAGGTCATCGAAAGGATGAAAGCCCCCAGGATGGCAAAGCTGAAGGTCTGGGCCATGGGTTTGAAGGTCTTTCCCTCAATGCCGGTCAGGGTCATGATGGGAATGAAAACGATCAGGATGATGATTACCCCGAATCCCGCTGATTTATATATGGAGGTGGCCGCTGTGGTAATCACCTTATCCATTTCATCGCGTGTGAACTTCCTATTCCGGTGTTTTTTGTATAACTGGTGCATGATGCTTTCGACAATGATCACTGCCCCGTCGATAACGATCCCGAAGTCTATGGCCCCCAGCGACATCAGGTTGGCAGAGACCCCGAACAGGTTCATCATGATAAAGGAGAACAGGAGGGACAGGGGAATGACCGAAGCTACGATAAGTCCCAAACGAATGTTGCCAAGCAGCAGGACAAGTACAAAGATAACCAGGAGTCCCCCGAGGATCAGGTTCTCGGCTACTGTATGGGTGGTCTTGGAAACCAGTTCCGCCCTGTCAAGGTAGGGAACGATCCTTACCCCTTCGGGAAGGGATTCCTGCACCCTGTCTATGCGCTCCTTGACCTGGCGGATGACTTCGGATGAATTAGCCCCTTTCAGCATCAGGGTGATACCACCGACGGCTTCGCCTTTCCCGTTGGCGGTCATGGCCCCGAATCTGGTTGCATGGCCATACCGGAGTGTGGCCACCTGACCCAGGAGAACGGGTATCCCGGCAAACGTTTTCACCACAACGTTTTCCAGGTCCGAAAGCTCCTCCACCAGTCCCTCTGCCCTTATATAAAAAGCATAAGGTCCTTTTTCAATGTAGGACCCACCGGTATTCTGATTATTCTTTGAAACGGCCTCGTGAATGTCGGTGATAGTCAGGCCGAAGGATTTTAGCCGGACCGGGTCGACGCAGACCTCATATTGCTTGAGGAATCCGCCAAAACTTGAGATCTCCACAATTCCGTGGATTCCTGAAAGCTGCCGCTTGACAATCCAGTCCTGCAGGGTCCTCAGCTCCATGGCATCATAGCGATCGGCAAAACCTTTATCGACCTGCAGGGTATACTGATAAACTTCTCCAAGTCCCGTGGTAATGGGAAGCATCTCTGGAGTGCCCAGCTCTTCGGGGATCTCGCTGCGGGCCATCCCGATCTGTTCATTTACAAGCTGCCGGGCATCAAGAATGGGAACCCGGTCTTTAAATACTACGGTCACAACCGAGAGCCCGTAACGGGAAATGGAGCGGATCTCAATAACATCCTTGATGTTGGCCATGGTCACCTCCAGCGGGTAGGTAATGAATTTCTCTACCTCCTGGGGGGAAAGGGAGGGGGAACTGGTTACTACCTGGACCTGGTTGTTGGTGATGTCGGGTACCGCATCGATCGGGATCTGTGTCATCGACCAGATTCCCATTCCCGCCATTACGGCCACCAGAAAAGCGACAATGGCTTTGTACTTAATTGAGAATGAAATGATCCTTTCAAACATATTATTAACCGGAATGATGTTTTCGGAAGATCATGCGAGTCAGCTGCTGTAAAGTTAGTGAATACTGATCTTTTTTCCCGGAGATTCCGTGTTGCCGGATTTAAGTTTATATACGTAGGTTCCGGGGATCAGGGTTCCGCCCGGCATGACGATGAGTTCTTCGTCGCCGTTTACCGGGTGGCGCATAACTTCCTGGCCGTGGATGTTGTACAGGATCAGCTCCCCGGGCCCCGCACCGGGAGGGATTTTTACAGGGATGTTTACCATTCCTCGTGAAGGATTGGGCCAGGGATTGCCCAGCTTATGCTGCTGCCGGATCGGTCCGGATTTCAGGGGACTTTCAGGCAGGGAATACACTTTTGTCTGGGTGCTTGCCGGGATCTGGTAAAAATCATAGACATATACCAGGAATTTCCGCCCGTTATTCTCCGTTTCCAGGATCTCGGTGTGGCCTGCGCCGGGAACCTTCAGCATCTCCACCCCGTTCTCGTTGATCACCCTTGTCTCGTACGAGTAGTAATACGAGGTTTCCGTGAGATTGTACTTCGAATAGATGTAGGCTAATTCGATCAGGTCGTCCTGGTTAAAGGTGTGCTCGCTCACGTACAGGATATTGTACAGGTAATAATCGGCAGGGACTGTCAGGTTAATGGTCTTGAACAGGGTATGATCCAGGTTGTAGATCCGGCATTGCTTGTTTGTCACATCCATTGAAAAATACTTATCTCCGGATTTCTCCAGGCAGCAGATGGATGCGGATACCGGGTAAGTGTATTCAAGGCTTGATTCAAGGTCGGTTTGTGCAAGGGCAGTCATGCCTGCCACTATCAGAATTCCGGTCAGTAAATTTCTCATGGTTCAGGGATTTATATTTATGTCCCGGCTTGCCCCCGACATGTATTGGGGCAGGCTCTGTGGATAATACCATTTTTTGAGATCATTAGTCTAAAAGTTCCAGTCCCTCGATTGCGGAAGTACCACCGGGTGTGTGTAGCAGGGCCTTCTGGAAAAGTACCTTTGACTCCCGGAAGTTTTTTAGCCTGAAATAGGACCAGCCAAGCATGGTCAGGGCATCGTAATCAAAGGGGAACAGGTTCATCACCTTATCAAAATACTTCCGGGCCATCTCATAGTCCTCTCTTCCGTAGTAGATGAGTCCCAGACGATGCATCGCAATGGAATTGTTGGGAGTGATCTCCAGGATCTTATCATACTGACTGATCACCATGTTCCAGTTTCCCATCGCGGCACCCGGGTAAACGATCCCGAAGCGGGGTTCAACGGCATAGGGCATCAGATCTATGGCTTTGCTGTAATAGGCGACCGATTCGGTAAATCTTCCCGCCTGATAGCTCAGCCAGCCCAGGCGAAGGTTCAGTTCATAAGATTTTTCATCATACACGGCTTGCAGCGAACTGATGGCACTTAGGGTCACACCGGATGCCTCCTGGATGTAGCTTTCCTGGAAAGCATCCCTTGTAGCTGCAAAATCCTGTGCCGAAACAATCAGCGGAACAATCAGAAGGATTAGTCCGCCGAAAAGTAATTTTAAAATCTGTGAGCCGGATATCCTTCCCGGCCGAGTCATTCCGACAGTGCTAAAATTTTCCTGTATGCTCTTTCGCCGGCAGAATATCCCGCCGCCACCAATTATTTTTTTAATTTTTAAAATTTCCATGATAAACCTCCAAATATTGATATGCTGTTATAATTAATAATGTTCAGGTCTTCCGGCTGTGCCGGTTCAAAAGGAATGAACCGGCTTTCATACTGAGCAAAACGCGCGCCGGCATAGATCACCGAACCCTTTTCCGTCAGGGGCACGACAATGTTGCCGATGGCTTTGTATTTCATCCAGTCAGTCCCGTTATAAATGATGTATCCGTTTAACTCGCTATAATTTTTCATTTCCCCGTAAGCTCCGGAGATTTCGATCCAGACCTTTGAGGCAATACCGTAACCGAGCATAAAGTCCGGGATCAGCTCCGTGCCGCCTTCACCGGCATCTTCCATGTGGGCATTCAGGGAGGCTCCCATGTAAAGATCCAGGTTACCCAGGGGGTACCATCTGAGTCTGGCCGATCCGGTGAACTGCCTGGCATGGTTCAGGTTTGAATACAGGGCCCCGAGCCGGAAGCGGAAAGGCCCCTGGTACTTCGTAAGGTTCAGTCCCCCAACTATCTGGCTCAGGTATTCATTTATGAACTTCGCGCTGTTTCCTCCCCCGGCACCGGGTCCCCCGCTAGAGAAATACGGCACCTCGTATGCGACCCGCAGAAAGTGGAACGCGGGACTAATAACTAGTCCCCCGCCCGATGTAAACGAGGGAGAAAGGTAATACTGGTGCTGGCTGACCTTTTGCCCATCCACCCCGAAGCGGTTAAGTCCGTCGTTGTAATAATAAAAATTGGACTTATTCAGGTAGGTATAGGCATGGATAAAGGAAGTGCCGGGATGCATAAAATGATGCAGCCTTATGTTCAGGTTATGGTAACTCCTGCCTAGTATCTGCACCCCTGTGGGCAGTCCTGTAAAAAGATCCGGATCGGCAATCAGATCGTCTGTAAAGGACCGGTCGTTAAGGTATTCGACAGAAAGTCCTTCTACCGCCTCCTGGCCGGGGTCCGGAATCTTCTCCTTAAGTGAATCCGTAAAACCCTTGTACACTAATGCGGCCTGCTGTGTTTGTCGGACGAAAAGATATGAATAATACAGGTATTCCAATGCCAGGGGATCCCCTTCGCTGAATTCAAGGGCCTTACGAAAATGGGACTGGGCCGATTTGTAGTTTTTCTTTTCGTAATACGCGATCCCGATACGCATGCGCAGGTAATAATAATCAATGTCCTGCTTCAGGGCAGCCCTTCCGGTACGGATCAGTTCCACCCAGTTTTTCTCCACGTAAAGCTGATAGGTTCCGGAATCAACCTCTGTGAACGACTGTGATCTCAGGGGCTGAATCAGCAGAACAAGGCACGCTATGAGCAGCAACTTGTGCAGCCTGTGCATTTTGATTCTGTTCGGCAAAGCAAGTCCAGCCATATTTAACAGTCTGCCGGGTTTATTTAACAGCCTGTGCATTTTGCTCCCGTTCAGCAAACTCGCGCCTGTATTATTCAGCAGTCTGTGCATTTTGCTTTTATGTTAAACCTGGCGCCGTTGACATCCAGTTGTTTGATCCCCTTTTCATTGACCGAAATAATAAAATCCAGCCGTTTCAGCTCGCCACCCATAAGGACGTTGCAGGCAGATGATTCCAGTGTGATCTCGGTGGGAGACATCTCATTATCGATGGTGACATATCGCAGCTCAAATTCGGAGGAAAGGAATTTCCAGAAAGGGGCAATAATGTCCTGCAGGGTCAGAAGAGGCGGCCTGTAAAGCAGGTTCAGCGGATAACGGTCTTTCAATACCATATCCTGGTAATATCCCTGCTGCACCTTGAAGGCGGCCAGGAAGAAATAATACAGGAGGGCCTTTTTGTCTCCCTCATAATGGGTGAAATACAGCAGGTTGCCATCGTTGGTGAACCAGGCGGTTGACTTCGTCTTCAGGCACCTGATAAAGGTATTGTTGAATGGATCGGTCTGCACTTCCCACTGCACTCTCCCGGAATGCCCGTTGTCAACCACCTCGAAGAAAAACTTTCTTCCCGGTATAAAATGGAAGGCATCGTGAAGCAGGTCGTTGGTTTCGATGTTCGAGACCAGCTCGTCTTTCCCCGGCCTGTCGAACGAACAGAGGCTGAACCGGTCCTTGTGGGTTAGCACATAATAGGATACAGGATAATCGAGAGTGGGCGACCCGATGTACGGGGTTTCCTGTACCTGGAAGTGCAGATGGGGATAAGGAGAACGTCCTGAATTCCCGCATCTCCCGATGATGTCTCCCGCTTTCACACGCTCCCCTACATTGACAGGAATGGATTCCTTTTTCAGGTGGCTCAGCGATGTGAACAGTGAATCGTCGTGGCGGATGATCACCGTGTTCCCCCAGTTTTCCTTTATATTCACCTCGCCGATGATGTTGTCTTCGATGTTGTCGGTGATGTATTCCACCGTGCCGTCAGCCGGGGCCAGTACCGGTTTGTCGAAACAGAAATAGTCACCGGGATAGTCTCCTTTTCCTGAAAATTGCTTTCCCTCAAGGTCCGTAATGATAAAATCCCAGGCATGGCGGTAATCGTCCTTGTGGGTGTACTCGCCCTCGTGTCCCTGCGAGACCGTCCACTTCCCCAGAAAGGGCAGCCTGACGGGTTCCTTGTCAGAATGATGGAAGCGGATGAGGTGGTTGTGGAAAGAATACAGGTTTTTTTCCGGGGAATTCTGCTGGATATATACCTCCGAGAGTTTTTCGGAAGGTTTGATCCGGAATTTCAGGGCATACAGGAAAAGCAGCACCACGATATTGAAAGGGAGGGAATAAATGGGAAGGCCCAGAATGTTAAAAATGCTTGTAAGGCTGACCGTGACCAGGGCCACCATCGGGATCAGAATGAGGACCCATAAATACGACCTTCTCGAGGGAATAATGAAAAAGCCGCCGACGGCAATCGCGGTCAGGATATAGTTAAAGCCGATATAGCTGTAGCTTAGTTCCGAGATGCTTGCGCCGATCAGTTCGTAAAAGACAAAGGCCGTATAGAAGCCGAACAGCGAAAGGATAAAGGAGATCCTCGAATAGCAAAATAGTCCGATCGCAAGGAGGATGCCCGACAGGATATTGTACTGGAAAAGGATGGCCCCCAGGGAGATCAGGTAGATCCTTATGCTCTGCGCGATGCTCAGTGCGTTCCACCATTCATAGAGTTGCACCAGGCTGCTCCCCCCGATCATATACAGGTCATTGAAGGTGTAGATGCCCCGCTCACTTACACCCAGGGCAGTATACTCACGGGTGGCCAGGGTCATGATCCATACGGAAATAAGGAAAGGGATACTGAGGAAGGGAAGGGCGTACTTGCCGATCACCCCCTGCATGGAGACCGACACAAGCAGGGTAAGAATGGCCGCCAGCACCACGATCATTATGAGCAGGCCCCCCGGCGCGAAGTACACCCCCAGTGCAAGTCCGACGAGCAGTGAATTAAACCCATACAGACCCTTCGAGATGGTGCGCCGGTCAAATCCCAGCAGGAATCCCGTCAGGTTGGTTGTTATCACCGAAAGGAGACCCATGATCCCCCCGTACAGATCGATGAAGGTTACCGCCACCAGTATGATGGCAAAGACCCGGTTATCCGAAAAGAATACCTGGGCATAGGAATTTGGAATGCCCCTGATAAAAAGTTTTATATCTCCGGTTTCGCGGGCAGTATGTATGGCGGTTCTGATCATCTGGTATCTGGCCTGCTTTCAGGACTGGTTTCAGCTGCAATATGTATGCCGGTTTCGCGAGCAGTATGTATGGCGTTTTTGATCATTGGCTGGGACGGGGTCAGGCCAGGTAGGCCGGCAGCACCTCCTGCTGTGTGATGTTTTCTATGGTTTCCTGTTTTCGTATGATATGGGACTTGCCTTCCAGGTCGATCAACACCACGTTTGGCCTGAGGGTAATGAACTGCATCCACTGTGTCATGTTGTAGGCCCCGATTCGTTTGATTACGAAATGGTCGCCTTTTTTCAGTAGTGGGAAGGCGATAGCCTCGCGCAACACGTCGATGTTCATGCAAAGGGGACCGTAAAGAGTGGTTTCTTCAAGGTGCTCCGATACCGGCGCTGCGGGATAGACCTCGTGTTCGTAAAAGAAAGAGGTGAACATCAGGTTCACGCCTACATCCACGATGGTAGCACGGTTGCCCGATGAGAGCCGCTTGTTTGCAATAACGGTTCCCAGGAGCCAGCCTGCATCATCGATCAGGGCCCTGCCTGTTTCCAGGATCAGGGTGGGCAGTTTCCTGGGATCCAGTTCAGAGTTGAGCAGGGCCGAGGAGATCGCTTCGGCATATTCCTCGAAGCTGGGCGTTGTATCCGTTCCCGGATAATAGGCCCCCTTAAGAGTGTTCCGGGAGGCAAATCCTCCTCCCATATCTATGTATCTGATATGGATGCCGTATTTCTTCTCCACACCGTGGGCCAGGTCGGCCAGTTTCCCGGCCGCGATCTTGTATGAATCAGCAGACATCATATAGGTCCCGATATGGGCATGCAATCCTACCAGCTCCAGCTTTTCATTGATCATGATGCGGTTGATGGCATCCCATGCATCACCATTCTCGTAATTGAATCCGAAGCGGTCCCACATAGGATACACACCCGTATCCATATTTACCCGTATGGCCACCTTGGGTTTTTTGCCGAGTTTTTCGGACAGGGCAAGGATGGAATACATCTCGTCAAAATGGTCGATATGAATAAGGGAATCGTTTCCCACGGCTTTTTTAAGGTCCTCATCGTTCTTATCCGGCCCGTTGAATATGATCTGGCTCCCCTTTACCCCGTTGGCCAGGGCCTTGTCGTACTCGAATCCGGACACCACTTCTGCCCAGGACCCTTCCTGGTGAAATATACGGCAGACCGCATCCAGGTAATTGGTCTTGTACGACCAGGCAAATTGCACCTTCGGATACCTGGTGGCAAAGGCATGATGGGCCTTTTTATAGGTCTCCCGTATGGTTTTTTCAGAGATCACGAACAGGGGGGATCCGAATTCCCCGATCAGGTCCGCGACGGAGTTGTCATCGATATGGGTTATCGGTTCGGGCTTTGATTTCATGCCGAATTTGCTGGGCATCCCGGCCTGTAGTTTTTTAATATAAGGTCTTTCGAATTGCTTTTTTTCCATGATTGTTGATATTATAGTTCTCCAAGTGTTGCTAGTTTTTCAAATTCACGTACATCGGTGATCAGGTCGTTGGAATAGCGTATGAACATCTTCCCGACCTCGTATTCCGTATAGGGTTTCACCGGTATGCCCAGGGCCAGTTTTATAAGCGCCTCGGGCAGGTTTTGTCCCGCGCCCACCGCCAGGTAAACCCAGGCCGGGATACGGGGATTGATCTCGATCACGTAGAGTTCGTTCTCAAAGGATTTGACGATTTCAATTTCCATGCCTCCCCTCCATTTCATCCCCGAGATGATTTTATCGGTCAGATCCAGAAGTTTTCTGTCGTCGAGGGTGATGCCGGCCCATCCCTTTCCCTTGTCGGTGATGTACTGCTTTCGCATTGGAACGGCACCCACGGTATTGCCTCGCCCGTCGCCCAGGGCCACTACGTTCACCTCAGTCCCCTTAATGAATTCCTGGATGATGATTGGGAGTCCCCATTGGGCGGAAATCTTGTTGTAATGCATCTTCACCTGCTCGGTGTTGTAGGCCAGGTAGGCATCGTAAAACTTTCCTTTCACCATGAGTGGGTACTCGAAGTCTTTTTTCAGCTTAAATATCTCGTCCTGCTTTAAAATGGGCTTGCTGAAGGGCACCTTCACACCGTATTTCTCACCGAAATCGGGGAGGTTGGCCTTATGCCTTTCTTCGAACTGCTCCAGGGTGGGCAGAAAGGTGCTGATGCCGGCTTTTTTAAGGATTTTTCCAGCCTTCATGAAGGCATAGAGCTCGGCGTCGAAATTTGGGATCAACACGTCGATCGGGTCTTTTTCATGGATATCGAGGATCCGTTGCACCAGCACATCCGTTCCGTCCGACGGATAGGGCACCTGGTAGGTCTTGTCGACCACCTTGTGCATGTAGATGGCCGGTTCCAGGTTTTCGTAGGCAAGTCCGATGATCCTTGCATCGAACTCCTTTGATTCCCGGATACCGCGGATAACTGGTACCCCGGGACCCGGATTGTCCGTATTATTGAGCCCCGTGAGGGCCACGGAAATCTTCTTTTTACTCATCTCCTCCGATTAACTGGAATTGCCGGAGCATTCCGATAAAATCATAATAATATTTCTCAAAGCTGGCCGGGTCGATCTCGTATTCCCCGCACATCGTGGCAGAGATCTCTTCGGGCGTTTTCCCTTCCTTCAGCAGGGCTATGATCTCCTGTCCCACCCGGTTTATCGTATACGATTCACCGCTGGTCGGGTCAAATACAAACCCGGTCTCACTGACGGCAATATTCCTTTTTATTTGCATAACACGATAATTATTTAATTTAAAAACACAAAACTCGGGTTTTCCCCGGATCTTTTGTTATAATATTTTGTTAAAAAGTTATTAAATCCTGCTTATCACCCTTCCGGGGAAGGTTAAACAGGTCCCCGGCTTAAGTCGGGGCAGGCTGGGGCAGGTCCCCGACATACGACGGAGCGCCCGGGGGTCTGAATACGAATTAATAAATTTTATCGAGAGGCTTTTTGGAGGAACGGTCGGTC
>JAUVKJ010000248.1 GCA_030592145.1 Bacteroides sp. | reverse complement strand
GGTTTCGAGTTTGGATGAATCTGCTTTTGACCGGTATATGATATGTGCTTTTGTGGACATTCCTATAGGAGTTCATCGAGGATTTTCTCTGCGTCCTCGACATACCTGGCACATTTCTTTTCAAAATATGCACCCTGTTCGGCCTCTTCGGCACCTTCCTCCGTTTTCAGATCCACACCCAACAATTCCCTGCAGCTCAGACTGCCGTGCATTTCCAGGAAACGCCTGTTGAAAGCTTCTATAAGGGAGTAGGTTTTATCCCGTGCAGCCTCATCGTCCGGGTTCACCCTTCCGTACTTCGCCCCGATCACCATGTAGGCACCCGTGACGGCACCACAGGTTTGTTGCATCATTGCCATTCCGGCACCGAAACCGGACGCGATCTTAAGGGAGTCAGAAGCAGATAAGCCTGTTGTGTCGGATTTGGCGGCCAGTACTGATTGAGCGCAATTAAAGCCCTTGCTGAAAAGACGGCCCGCATCATTTTTTTCCATTGATAGAAAATTATTTTGATAATAATTTTGGAAAATTAGGGAATAATCCTCTAAATTTATCCGATTGATTGGTAAAAATGATCCACACACACCGATCAGAAAAATCGCAAGATGAATATTTATGATATTTTGATGATCATTGCTTTTGTGTGTATTGTCTGGTCGATCACAGCACTGATGCTGATATCAGGTAAAGTTTCAAAGAGTGGTACCAGGGCCCATTTCTTTTTAATTACCCTCCTGTTTTTTCGCTATGTATCTGTCTACGAGGATCTGACCAGGAAGGAAACCGGTAAAACAGGACCCCTTGTCTATCATTTTATAATTCCTCTCTGGATGGCCCTGGTCATTGTGATAATCTGGATACTTCTGTCTCTTGCCGTTTAATTATGCATTTTCCCATAGACGTGATCTCCGATCCGGCCGACCTTCAGTCCCGTCCTCCCGAGAGTTGTTTTTTCCTGAAAAGTCATATCCAATTAATGGTTTGGTTCGCCTTGCGGTATCAATCGAGAAGTTTAAGGTCAACTTTTTTCCCCGTGGAGGTAATAAAATTACCTGTTGCCAACGGGATATCCACCTGCCCGGTACACTCAGCCCTGAAGCGGTAAAGAACGGTGCCGAGAACCAGATCTTCAAGGGAATCTCCGGGTCCGGTATTGAGGCCTATTTCACGTAATACGGCAAATCCATCCGTAGGCGCCAGGATACAATCCGGGCGGATCACAGTTTCGATCATGGCCATCTGGATGATGCCGGTCTCACTACCTGCCAGTCCGGTCAGTACGGAAATATTCTGTTCGCCTCCCGTGATGGTATAGGTATCATCGGAAAGAAGGTCCCATGTTCCGCCAGGATCAACATCGATTATCCATGCATTCTGCCCGATGGCTGCTTCGGCTGATTCCGGTCTTGGTTCCTCCAGCCGGTCCAGTTCGATCCGGATGTCTGCCAGGCCCATTTGAAGGTTCAGTTCCACGCTGTCGCGCACATAGATCTCCTGGCTGGCAAATACCGCCTTCACCTTTCCTTCTTCCAGCTTGACGGGAATGGTATGCCATTCTATGATCCTGCCAGGGGAATTTTGCGGACCGTCCTCGATGAAAAATATGCTGAGTATTGAGAAATCATCATCAGCCGGAAACCTGAGGATCAGGATTTCCCTGCAGGTTTCATCCAGGTAGATCAGGGGGAATTCCCCCGAAGGTATGATCCGGATAATTGAAAAGCCGTTACCTGCCGGGATACTTTCCCAGGGCCCGGGGTAGCCAAGCTGATCGGCCATGGCTACCATGGCACAATATCCTATGGGTGCGGAAGTCCTGATGACCTCTGCCAGTGGCAGAACAGGCGCCGGCCGGAAAAACTCATCCAGTTTACCTGATTGTTCGCATCCGGTGATTGCCAGCAACAGGACAACAATAATGTATTTCAGATGGTTTTGCATGATAGCTTTCAGGCCGTCTGGCTTTTATACGTTTTTCAGGTGCATTTAGTTCCGGTTTTACAGGATAAATGGGATGAACAGTTCTTCTGTTGTGTTTATGAACTGGGCTTATCAGCAGCATTAGCATCTTTCCCCAGGCGCTTTTTTAGATTCGTATGGGCGTATGTGCCTTTAAATATCAACATTCAATCTTAAATGTCCACCAAAACCTTCTCTTACTATTCTCATAAGTGTAGATAACCTTATATCAGATGCGTTATTCTCAATTCGAGAAATATAAGTTTTTGTAGTGCCGCATTTCTCTGCTAATTGCTGTTGAGTTAATCCATTTACCTTGCGAAGTTCTTGAATCATCACTCCAAGTTTAAACGCTTCAAATCCCTCTTCAAATTTCTCTCTCTCCGCAGTTCCTCGTTTACCATATTGTTGGTCTAAATGGTCTGCAAATGAAGTCAGATTGTTATGTACTGTCTTTTTCATCGAAATATTGTTTTTTAAGTTTTTCTGCCATTTCAATTTCTTTTTACATCATCGTTCAGCGTTTCGAAAAAATCTAAATAATAGTTTCTGAAATAGAAAATATCCCTGATAAACTTTTCTTTCATTTTGCAAAGTTAGCTAATTAGGTAACCTATTCCAATTTAATTCAAAATTTAATGATTAATTTGTAACCTGTTTCACCAATCTGGTATCTAAGGAGAAACGAACCCATAAATGACATTATCATGAACAGTTTAAAGTATTTATTCGAATCCTTACCATGGCTGGGTTTTTGTACGGCAGTTCTTCTTGCATGGTATTTCTTTATTAAAGCAAGAAACAAAGAGAGGATGGCACTTATTGAGAAAGGTGCGGATGTATCTGATATCTATTCAAAACAGGAAATAACTTTTCGTTTTCCCTGGTTGAAATTTGGAATTATTCTATCAGGGATTAGCATTGGAATTGCACTGATTATTGTATTATTTATGATCATGCCCGACAATGAAATAATTCAGGATGGGATTATTTTATTATTGATAATTTCAGGGGTATTATTCGGAGGTATTGCAATGATTATTGCTCATTTGATAGACAGGCCCCGGAAAAAAGAGTAGAATGGATGAACTTTATATTGAAAAAGTATTAAATGGTGACATTGATGCTTATAAATATTTTGTTCGGCAGTATAAGGATATGGCTTTTACGCTTGCTGTATCCGTCCTGAAAAGTGAATTTGACGCGAAAGACGCGGTTCAGGAGGCTTTCATTATTGCTTTCAGGAAGCTGAGATCTTTTAAAGGGAATTCGAAATTCTCCACATGGTTCTGCCGCATTGTTATTAATGAAGCCCTGAAGCAGGTAAAAATCAGAGAACGGGAACCGTACAACGTCCCGGATATGTCTGATGTATCCGTGGAGGAAATTCCGCAGTCGCTTGCATCAATGAAAGAAGAACAGCAAAAATATTATATCGATCTTGCTTTAAAGAACATACCCTCAAAAGAAGCGCTCGCGTTAAATCTTTTTTATCTCCAGGAGTATTCCCTTGAAGAAGTATCCGGCATAACCGGATGGTCCGTTTCAATTGCAAAGGTTTTACTGTACCGGGCACGAAATTGCATGTACTGTGAATTAAGCATAATTTTAAAATCTGTGAATATA
>JAUVKJ010000128.1 GCA_030592145.1 Bacteroides sp. | reverse complement strand
GAAGTTACTGAACAGCCTCCCTGAAAACAGATGGTTCCAGCGCAATGAATAGGTCTGGTTGCCGAATGCCATGCGGGCAAAGTCGTTTCCAAATACATCCCGGCCCATGTATCCTGATATGAAGAGGCGGTTTTTCTCGTTGAAAATATGATTCAATTTAATATTCAGATCATAGAAATAAAGAGTATTATCCCGCACCTCCTCTTCCTTTGCAAAAGGCAGGAAAATATCTGCGTAGGTTCTTCTTCCGGCCACAAGGAAAGAGGTTCTGTCCCTGATGAGGGGCCCCTCCAGGGTCAGCCTGCTGGAAATGGTTCCAATCCCGCCCGAGCCGGAAAACTTTTTCATATTTCCGTCTTTCATGCGAACATCCAGGAGGGATGACAGCCTGCCTCCGTAATCTGCAGGGATATCTCCCTTGTACAGTTTTACATCCTTGACGGCATCGTTGTTAAATACCGAGAAAAATCCCATCAGGTGGGAAGCATTGTATACAGTGGCCTCATCCAGCAGTATAAGATTCTGGTCGGGATTTCCTCCCCTGACCGAGAAGCCGGAAGCCCCTTCGCTTGCAGCCTGTACGCCAGGCAGCAGTTGAATAGCTTTGATCACATCTACCTCTCCCATCAGAGTCGGGATGCGTTTGATGGCCTTGATCTGGAGCTTGTTTACGCTCATTTCGGCTTTTCTGACATGTGATTGGGGACCTTCGGCGCTGATGGTAACTTCTTTAAGCTCCTGAATATCTTCATCCAGTTCGATGCTAACGATCAGGTCCTGATTCAGGTTAATAGCCCTGTCCTGGTTCTCATAGCCTATGTAGGAGAATGTCAGCTTGTAAAATCCCGGCGGGAGGCTCAGGGAATAGAATCCGTATACATTGGTTACTGTGCCTTTGTTAAGTTCCTCTACAATTACGGCTGCACCGATCAGCGCTTCGCCGGTAGAAGCATTCTTTATATGTCCGCTTACGGAATATCTCAACCCCGTCTCCTCTGCCGTTTCCGCTGGCAGATCTTCTCCCGTATATGCGAGTAGCGGTAATCCAAAACAAAAAAGGGTAATGATCACCAGAAGTTTCATAATTACAATCCAGGTTTTTCAATCATAGACAAATATCGGTCCAAATAGTTGTATGCCGAGTCATAGATTGTATGAGGGAGAGCTACAGGCCTTTCATCTGGTCACGTACCCAGTCGCCCACTTCGGAAGTGCATTTGGGATTTTTCTTCTCGATATCGCCTGTCACCATGCCTGATTCCAGGGCACGCGTGATAGTAGTCCGGATGCTTTCGGCCGATCCGCCGAGTCCGAAGTGGTCCATCATCATTGCGAGTGACAGTATGGTGGCAAAGGGGTTGGCAATGTTTTTCCCGGCGATCTGTGGGGCGGAACCATGAATGGGCTCAAACAGCGAAGTTCCCTCGCCAACCGAGGCCGAGGGAAGCATTCCTATGGAGCCGGTAATGACAGAAGCCTCATCGGTAATAATGTCCCCGAACATATTTTCTGTGAGGACCACATCAAAAAACGATGGTTGAAGGATGATCTGCATGGCTGCATTATCCACGAACATGAAGTCAAGGTTTACTTCGGGGTATTCCGGGGCCATCTTCTGAACCGTTTCTCTCCAGAGGCGTGAGGTCTCAAGAACATTTGCCTTGTCGACAAGTGTCAGTTTTTTTCTGCGCTGACCGGCAGATTTAAAAGCCATTCTGGCAATGCGTTGAATTTCACCGGCGGAGTAGTTACAATGATCCCACGCCCGGGTACCATCTTCATTCCTGCCTTTCTCGCCGAAATAGATCCCGCCTGTCAATTCACGGAATACAATGAAGTCTACCCCTTTCAGCAGGTGATCCTTCAGGGGGGATATCGGATCCAGGACGGGAAAGGTTTTTACCGGACGAATATTGGCAAACAATCCCAGGCTTTTCCGGATTTTCAGGAGTCCCTGTTCCGGCCTGACTTTTGCTGTCGGGTCCATGTCGTATTTTGGATCTCCCACCGCTCCCAGCAGGATGGCATCTGAATCCTTGCATTTTTCCAGGGTTTCATCGGGAAGCGGGTTCCCTGTCCTGTCTATTGCGGAGGCTCCGATCAAACCTTCTTCCAGGATAAATTCAACTTTTTCTTTTTGCCCTATAACGGGCAGAAGTTTCAGTGCCTGGCTGCACACTTCCGGTCCGATCCCGTCTCCGGGTAAAACCACGATCTTAAATGCCATGATATGAAAATCTATTCTATGAAAAATGGTTTCTTTCGATTATGTTCAGCATCTTTTCGGTAGCCTTGATCGCAGCCTCCGTCTGGTCTGCTTCCAGTCCCTTGGTTTTAAACTCCCTGTTGCAGTATACCCATGTGATCACCGTCTCGACAAGGGCATCGGTCTTTCCTCCCGGGGGAATGGTGACAATATAATCTGACAGTATGGGTCTTTCCCTTTTGAGTTGTTTGGTATAGATCTTCCACAGGGCTTTCATGAAGGCATCGTACTGTCCGTCTCCGACACTGTTCTCCTCATACATTTTCCCGTTGATCTCCACCTTAATGTGTGCCATGGGATGCAGTCCGCTCGAAAGGGTAAGCGCATAGCTGTCGATTCTGATGGGCTGATGAAGGTTTGTTTCCCCGAGCACATCGGAAATAATATAGGGAAGGTCTTCTGTGGTCACATTCTCCTTCCTGTCTCCCAGTTCAATGATCCGCTGTGTCACCTTTTTCATCGATTCCATATCGAGATCCAGTCCCAGTTCCTCAAGGTTCTTTTTAATGTTGGCTTTCCCGGAAGTTTTGCCCAGGGCGTATTTTCTTGTCCGGCCAAACCGTTCGGGCATCAGGTCATTGAAGTAAAGGTTGTCCTTACTGTCTCCGTCGGCATGCACCCCGCAGGTTTGCGTATATACGTTCTCCCCTATCAGTGGTTTGTTCTCGGGTACGCGGATCCCCGAAAAGGATTCAACGATCCTGCTGACCCTGGTGAGCTTTGTCTCATCGATGTTGGTCTCGACCTTCAGGTGGTCGTTCAGGATCCCGATTACGCTCGAAAGGGGTACATTCCCGGCCCGCTCACCCAGCCCGTTTACAGTAGTATGTATGCCGTGCACCCCGGCCTTAACGGAAGCATAGACATTGGCTGTGGCAAGATCATAGTCATTATGGGCATGAAAATCAAAATGCAGATCCGGGTACCTGTCAAGCATCCTGCTGCAGAATTCATAGGTCTCTTCATGATTGAGAATGCCCAGTGTGTCAGGGAGCAGAAGTCTCTTGATATTATGGTCCTTAAGGGTATCCATAAGGAAATAGACATAATCGGGGGAATTTCTCATACCATTCGACCAGTCCTCCAGGTAAAGATTGGAAACGATATCTATTGAAGTAGCGTATTCTATGGCAGCCACCAGGTCAGCAAGGTGTTCTTCGGGAGATTTATGGAGCTGTACACGGGCATGTTTCAGGGATCCCTTGGCAAGAAGGTTCACTACCCTGCCACCGGCATTATGGATCCAGTCAAGGGATTCATTTTTGTCAATGAAACCGAGAATTTCAATTCTGTCAATATACCCGTTTGTACCGGCCCATTCAATGATTTTCCGGACCGCTTCATATTCTCCTTCAGATACCCTGGCTGAAGCCACCTCCAGCCGGTCAACCTTTACTTCTTCCAGCAATATCCTGGCGATATTCAACTTCTCCTGTGCGTTAAAGGATACCCCTGAGGTTTGTTCTCCGTCACGCAGGGTTGTATCCATGATCTCCAGTTTCATTTCATAATCGTTTTTAGCGTTAACTTCATGTAAAATCATCCGGGTGTCAACCCGTTATTCTCTTTTCGTAGCCGGCCACCCTGTCACGAATGCTGAGCAGGTATTCGATGTCGTCATGCCCGTTCTGAAGGCATTGCTTCTTGTAGGGATTGATATCGAAAGATTCATTTTCTCCTGAACTGAGCAAGCGTATGGACTGTCTTTCAAGGTTTACCTCAATCTCTTCAGCAGGATCCTTATGTACCTTTTCAAGGAGCAGGGCAAGAAAATCTTCTGAAACCTGCACTGGCAACAAGCCGTTATTCAGCGCATTGTTCTTGAAAATATCGGCGAAAAAGCTAGAC
This sequence comes from Bacteroides sp., assembly GCA_030592145.1. Classification (GTDB taxonomy): domain Bacteria; phylum Bacteroidota; class Bacteroidia; order Bacteroidales; family SM23-62; genus SM23-62. Next base: position 1,657 of record JAUVKJ010000128.1, on the reverse strand, counting down.
ACCACTACCCTGAACCCGTAGCCGGCAAGAGCCCATGCGGCATGCTCCCGGCTGGAACCCGAACCAAAGTTTTTCCCGGCAATAAGTATGGTACCGCTGTATTCTGACTGGTTCAGGACAAAGTCTTTCTTTGGATGATCGTTTTCATCATACCTCCAGTCACGGAAAAGGTTTTTTCCAAATCCCTCCCGGCTGATGGCTTTCAGGAACCTGGCCGGAATGATCTGATCCGTATCTACATTCTCAGCCTTCATTGGGACGGCTCTTGATGTAATGGTGGTGAATTTTTCCATGATCTCTAAATTAAGGTTCTGACATCTGCAATTTTGCCGGTAATGGCGGTAGCGGCAGCTGTCAGGGGACTGGCAAGGATGGTTCTTGACTCGGGACCCTGCCGGCCTTCAAAATTACGGTTGGAAGTGGATACGCAGTATTCACCTTTGGGCACCTTATCCTCGTTCATGCCCAGGCATGCCGAACATCCCGGCTGCCGGATCTCAAATCCGGCTGCAGCAAGCACTTCTCTCAATCCTTCTTCATCGATCTGCTTTTCCACCTGCTTCGATCCCGGGACCAGGTATGCCCTTATGTTCGGAGCTTTTTGCCTGCCTTTAACCAGCTTTGCAACGGCTCTGAAGTCCTCGATCCTTCCATTGGTGCAGCTCCCTATGAAGACATAGTTAACAGGCATTCCCAGGAGATGGTCTCCCTGCCTGAGTCCCATGTACTCAAGAGATTTTTCTTCACCTTGATTTTTCGGAATGGGCTGGTCAACTGGGATCCCCATGCCCGGATTGGTTCCGTAGGTAATCATGGGAGGAATGTCCTGTGCAATAAAACTATATTCCATATCGAACACGGAATCCTCGTCGGTACACAGCTCTTTCCATTCAGCGATCTTCTTTTCAAGTTCTGCTCCCCGGGGAGCATATTTTCTTCCCCTAATATATTCGAATGTCTTTTCATCCGGGGCAATGAGTCCCCCTCTGGCACCCATCTCAATGCTCATATTGCATACCGTCATCCGGGCTTCCATGGACATGTTCCGGAAGGTGGATCCGGCGTATTCAACGAAGTACCCCGTGCCACCTCCTGTGCCGAGTCCGGAGATGATATAAAGTATCACATCCTTGGATACCACCCCGGGATTCAGTTCTCCTTCTACCCTTATCCTCATCTTTTTGGGTTTGTACTGAAGCAGGCACTGGCTGGCCAGGACCATTTCCACCTCGCTGGTGCCAATGCCGAATGCGATGCTTCCAAACGCCCCGTGTGTGGCCGTATGGCTGTCACCGCAAACCAGGGTCTGTCCCGGCTGAGTGATCCCCAGTTCAGGACCAATGATATGAACAATTCCATGGTTCTCATGCATCAGATGAAACAACTGAATATTGTGCTTACGGCAGTTCTCGGTAAGTTTTTCAACCTGAAGCCGGGATAATTTATCCCTGATGGCCAGATGCTGATCTATTGTGGGAACATTATGATCGGGGGTGGCAAACACCTGCTCCGGTCTGAAAACCGGTATTTCCCTGCATTCGAGTCCCGCAAAGGCCTGTGGACTGGTTACCTCGTGAATGAAGTGGCGGTCTATGTACAGTACATCAGGTCCATCTGGTATGCGGTCAACTATATGCTTACCCCAAATCTTATCAAA
>JAUVKJ010000109.1 GCA_030592145.1 Bacteroides sp. | reverse complement strand
CAAAACTTTCAATTAAACGAATATACCCCTTTGCTTGTAATCCGTTTCGGGTATTCAAATCCTTTACCTTATTCGTACAGGCGGAATATTAATGAAATTATTGTTAAATCCTGAATAGTAAAAACGATGAAATACATTTTTTGTGCTTTGATATTTTTGCACGGAGCAATCCATACGTTTGGTTTTGTGAAAGCCTTCAATTTGTAGCAAATGGAACAACTCAACATTGACATCTCTAAAATTTCGGGACTTGTCTGGTTTATCGTATTTCTTCTTTTCATAGTAACCGGCATTGCTTTGCTTGCAAAAGTTCAGTGGTGGTATTGGTTGGCAATTGTTACGGTTGTGATTTCCACTATCCTTATTGTTTTCGTTTGGAAGGATGCAAAATTCGGTACTATTCCTAATGTTTTAATCCTCCTGGCTGCATTGTATTTTCTTTCATCTCATGCATTTAACAGTAAAGTGGCAAATGAAATATCGACAGCATTGAGTCAAGCTGACACAGCCAAAATCTCCGTAATTACAAATGAACAACTTAATGATCTGCCATATCCGGTTGTAAACTGGTTAAACGTATCGGGAATGGTTGGTAAAGAAAAAATAAACACTGTTTGGCTTAGTCAAAATGCCAGGATGAAAATGAAACCCGGACAAAAGGAATGGAATGAAGCAGTTGCCGAACAATATTATTCAGTAGAACCCCCTGCGTTTATATGGAAAGTAAAAATGAATATGTCACCGTTTATTAAAATAACCGGAAGAGATAAGTTTATTGATGGAAAAGGAGAGATGCTTATTAAAATGTTTTCACTACTGAATATTGTAAATGAAAAAGGCGAAAAAATGAATGAAGGCACCCTGCAACGCTTTTTAGCTGAAGTTGCCTGGTTTCCGTCAGCAGCGCTAAGTGAGTATATAACATGGGAAGTTATAGATTCATTATCAGCCAAAGCTATAATGAATTACAAAGGCACTACCGGTTCAGGCACTTTCTATTTCAACGAACAGGGAGACTTCGCTAAATTCAGTGCTCTCAGATATAAAAGCAATAAAGCTGATGCCCAACGATATGAATGGATAGTAACAGTAAAAGAACATTCAATGATGAACGGTATCAGAATACCAACGAAAATAGAAGTAACCTGGTTGCTTGAAAACGGGAATTGGACATGGCTGGATTTGGAAATTACTGATATTCGCTATAATGCCAGTATAGAAATTGATTAAGAAGTTGAATCGTTGGTTTGTGGTTGACTGGCTGCTTCCGCCTGTTGTCGCTTTTACTACGCTTGGGGTTAGTTTACTTTTTCCCGGTTAGATTTTTTTTTGGATTCCAGGTTTATAACTTGAATTTCGGGGAATGAAAAAGTTTGGTACTTTACCGGATTGTAATCTTTGGTAAATGCAAGACCAAACTGGGAGAAAGAAAAGCAGAAAGGTAGCGGGACTGATCATCTGCCTGCTTGCTTATATTACGGCAGGATTCATGGCCTGGCTGGTCTATGATGCCGTTTCCATCTTCCATCCCGTGGTGATTGTCCTGATCCTCAATGTGCTGGTCACCCTGACCATATTCATTTTTTCCGTGATGTTTAACAATTCAAGCCTGTATGATCCATACTGGAGCATAGTTCCTCCCCTGATCCTGTTGTTCTGGGTTTTTCATGAACAGACCCCGGAGGCCTTGACTTTCTTACAGGTCACGATACTCTCACTGGTTTTTCTCTGGTCTGTAAGACTAACCCTGAACTGGTTGCTGCGATGGAGGGGATTCCGGGATGAGGACTGGCGCTACATCGCTTATCGTTTCAAATACCGGGAGGAGTACTGGGTTGTCAGCCTCCTGGTCATCCACCTCTTTCCGACTCTTATTATTTTTCTAGGCTGCCTTGCCGTGTACCCGGCACTGGTCCTGCATGAGGGGACCATGGGATTAATGGAATGGATTGCCGCTCTGATTACTTTCGCTGCAATTGCAATTGAAATGATCTCGGATTGGCAGCTGAAGAATTTCGTGAGGGAGGAATCCAAATCCGATTTCCTGAATACCGGCTTGTGGAAATACAGCCGGCACCCTAATTATTTCGGGGAGGTTCTTTTCTGGATGGGACTTTTCCTGTTCTCAACCGGGATGGAAAAAGTATACTGGTGGATCCTGCCAGGGCCGGTGTTCATGATCCTGATGTTCTATTGGGTCAGCATTCCCATGATCGATAAACGGATGCTTCGCAGGAGGACCGGATACAGGGATTACCTGAAACGTACCTCGGGACTGATCCCCATGCCGCAGAGGAAATCCTCTGACTCATCTTTTACAATACTGAAGTAGAAGCCCTGGATGATCCCCTGCCGGGGACGGGCATCAGGTTCAACCTGGATCCTGGGCACTGGTTCCCTGGTTATCCTGGTATTCACGCAAATATAGATTTTCCTCCCTGGTAAGGGTTCGGATATTGAAGGGAGTGTTCCCGGCCAGCCAGGAATCAAGGATCAACTCATCTTCAAAGACTGCGGCCATGAAAGTCTCAAGCAGCCATTCGGTGGGGATCAGCCCCTTTTCCATCAGTGCTGAGCGTATCCCCTCGTTGATCCCCCGGCCGGCCCGCAACGGGAAATCGTATAGAGTTGCCATTTTAGTCCGGTCATCGGGATGATCATGCTGGTCACGGCAACTTCTTGCGCTGGATGAAAGATAGGAACGACAGGCCATGGGCCTTACCTGATAGATCAGGCAGCTTCCGTTCTCAAGAAAGGGACAGGAATGCATGTAATGAAGGAACTCCATGGCACTCATCCCGCCGGTAACTGCATTCTTATTGCGGGTCCGGTTTATGATTCCTTCGAGAAGTGTTTCGGGGACCTGGTCTTTGAGGTATTGCTGAATTGCCAGGATCTCATGGTTTGATGCCAGTACTGCCTGCCTGCAACACCAGGAACAGCCCTTTCGGCAGTCAACCGGCAATCCTTCCCGTTCGCATCGTTTCCGGAAGGAATCAATCAATCCGTCAATGGATTCATAGGCGACTCCCATTAATTGTAAAATCGCATTCCGGTTGATTCCCCCGGAGGTGTATTGACGGGCCAGCCGGTAACCATCCTGGAAAAAAATGGCTCCGATATCCTTATAATCCGGTCTCTTTTTTTCAGGCATAGCAGTCGATTAACCAGGTAAAAATTAAGGAATTTCCGCTGCAAAATCAAAATATGTCAGCGAGGTGTGCCCGGCTGCTTATCTTAGGGATGCTTTGGTAAAGATGTGATCCGGGATATCCGCATCGAATTCAATGCTCTCGATGATAAACTCGGTCCCGTCCCCCTTTTTGAGCATGTCCTTGAAAACCATCCTTCCCGGGAACCATCTGTTCCCATTCCGTTTGAAGTCATACAACTCTGTTTTTTTCAGCAATTTGCCGCTTTTTGCATAGAGCTCCTCCCTGATCGGGATGTACTTTTCCCTGTCCACCCAGACCTTCCTGATCTGGTAGGTTACATCAGAGGTTTTTGCATTCAGTTCCACGATCCAGCATTCACTGTCACGCAGGCTTTCCTCTCCGATTACCGCGGCATTGTAATTGTCCTGGTAAGTGGCATCGTCCATCATATCCTCGTATGAAAGATCTGATCCCATCACGGATTGCCGGAGCATGTGCCCGGATATCTGTATGGTCCGGTCGGTCGATGGCGAATAGATCCACAGGGCATCTTCAAGCTTAAGCATTTTTGTGCCCGCTTCCCTGGGGGGTGAAAGGTATTCCGAATATGACTTTTGATCCCCTACCGCCCAGGTTTTTGACTCGATGGTGCGGGATGTACGGGAACCGTGAATGATCATTTTTGAGGTCATTACACGGTTTTCTGATGACATGTTCCGGTCCATCCGGTCCATTACCTCATCCCCGGAAGGGTATTGCCCGTAAAGCGCTCCCGCACCGGATAATAAGAGTCCCCCCGTTAATAATAATCCTCCTGATAATAATATGAGTTGTTTTTTCATGATTGACATGTTTTTAAGTCTCCAATTCCTTAAACAGGACCGCTGTTTGCCTTTTATAAATCCCGATGCCCGACAGCATGGTTCCCACGCTTGAAGCAATCAGGCCGGGGATAAACCCTATGTAATAGGCTTGTGGAACGATCTTCGCATGAAAAGAAGCCGGCATCATCATGGTTGCTCCCTGGGTCATGCCGCTGATATCAATCCCCACTTCCTGTATCCAGTATGAAAACAATAACCCAATTATGGTGCCAAATGCCGAGCCTACTATTCCAATAAGAATGGATTCCAATATCATGCTCCTGTAAATATGGCCTTTCTCCTCACCTATGGCGAGCCGGATACCGACTTCGCCGTACCGCCTTAGTCCACCAATGAGGCCGGTGTTCCACAGGACAATAGACATGGCAAGGACGAATACAAAAACCATGATAAACGACATCGCATCCACCATTTCGAGGTATCCTGCAAGGTCACTCTGTTCAGTCAGCATGGACATGACAGGAGAAAACTCATCGTCAGGATCAGAAAATTTACTGTTGAATCCTGATTTGATGATTTCAGCCTGCCCGGCATCCCAGTACCCGTCAGGCAGGTAGCCCAGGATCTCGCTGGAAGCATCGTACATATCAAGCGCAGCCTGGATGTCTGATATGTCTGCTATCATGGCCCCCTTGTCCATCACGACCGTTCCGAACCGTACGGTTCCCGACACGATGAAATTATAGAAAGCCATGCTTCCGTACATGGTTGCCCCCATTAGTGTTACGGGATCTCCCGGTTTGACTTCCAGGTTATTGGCAAGGTCATCGGAGATAAGTATCTCTCCCGGGCTGTCGGGGATTTCCCCCTGCACCAGTATCCGGTCAAGCGTTAGCCTTTCGGGTTCCTTGCTTTCCGGTGTAAGCATATCGATAGAAATCCCCATTACGGGGCCCTGTGAGCGGGTTTCACCGTTCTCATCGGGCACATCGAGCAATCCGCCGAACTGTGTGCGCAACACCCAGTCCATATCCGGATATTCCTTCCTGACCTCATCGAGCAATACGCTTACATCGGTCAGGGCAAGGTCCGTGGGGACCTGGTTAATATTTTCCGCATAGGCCTTGGTCATGATCTTAACATGGCCGGTAGAGAACTTGGCGCTGAAATCTGCGAAATCTCCCAGAACTCCTGAGATGTAGCAAACCATCAGGACCGTAAGCGAGACACCTGCTGCCACGACAATAACAGGCAGGAGGCTTCTCTGCTTGTCTCTTAATAATCCTTTAAACAGAAATCGTATCATTGTAATTTTCCTTTAATTGCTTCAGTCGGGTTCATTTTGGATATTTTGCGTGAAGGCAGGAAGCTCACGATGGTTGTTGTTATGATTATGATAAGCATAACCGTGAGTACCAGTCCCACACTATAGGCCGGGTAAATCCTCTCGGCAATGGCCATTCCGAATCCTTCAGAATCGATGGGCATGGCCCAGCCTGTGTTACTCAGCCAGATGAGGAAGGGGATCCCGGGAATGGCTCCCACCACTACAGCCAGGATTGAATGCATGGCCCCTTCAACAGTGAAGAGCCGGACGACCTGTGAGCGTGTCATTCCCATGGCCATAAAGGTACCGATCTCCTTCTGCCGGCGGAAAATGGATAAAACCTGGGTATCAAACACTGCCAGCATTGCCAGGAGCATAAGGATAATATAGAGGAAAGACCCACCGATGGTTTTCATCCGGATCATGTCACGCATTTCCTTCAGCAGGAAATCATGGTCCCTTAATACCCATCCTTCTTCTGATCCGTACCAGGTATATTCCTGGTCAGCGATCAGGATGGTTGCTTCACCGGGCATCTGGGTCATTTCCCTCAGCCTGTTGATCGGGATCCACATTTGTCCCGCAGTTACGGCCGGGACGTCGGCTTTGAAAACTCCGACTATCACGGCTTCGGAGGCATCGAAAGTACCATTCACATCCCGCCAGCGGACCGTCACAAAATCTCCTACTTTAAGTCTTGCATTCCTTGCCATAATTGTTCCGATTAAGGCCGGGATCTTGGTGTAGTCCCCGACCAGTTCTGCAGTTGGCAGTTCGGACAACTGCTGGTCCGGGTTTATTCCTTTCAGGAGTACGCTCTGCATCCTGCCATCGGGGTATATCGTACCCTGGGTGATCAGTACCGGGGCCAGGTTGCCTTTCTCAATTTCGCCGTGCATTGACTGTGGAAGGGGAGCATGGCTGTCCTCAAGAGT
>JAUVKJ010000243.1 GCA_030592145.1 Bacteroides sp. | reverse complement strand
GATTCCGAGAAGGCCTACCAGGAAATTGAATGGAGTCTTTACAGGGAACTTGGTATCCCCGTTACACCAGAAGAACACCGGCAATTTATCGGAACCTCCGAACAGGTCATGTGGCACTACATGAAGGAAAAATACGATTTCGGACCGGCTCCTGAAGCTATGATGATGGAAGAGAGAAGGCGGCTTCTTGAACTTCTTGACAAACCGGGTAGCATTCCACCTATGGAAGGTATAAAGGATCTCATTAAGAGCTTGGATCATAATGGCATCCGGATATGGGTGGCTTCATCCAGCACAAGGATCATCATTGAAAAAGTTTTGCAAAAACTCGACATTCAGGAATATTTTACCGGTATTGTCAGCGGAGATGACGTTAAACGATCCAAACCCGCCCCGGATATTTTTCTCCTGGTTGCAGAAAAAGCCGGTGAACATCCCGCGAATTGCCTGGTCATTGAAGATTCGGAAAATGGCATTCAGGCTGCTCTTGCTGCAGGAATGAAGGTAGTCGGACTGCTGAATCCCAACAGCGGGAAGATGGACCTTTCAGCGGCTGACATGATCATTGAAAATCTTACTGAACTGAGCATAAGCAGTATATCGGGCCTGATTGTTCAGAAATAAACTGATCAGAATTTTTACATACAATCGATTCTTTTTATCTTCGCCCCCTAATTTAATTAGCTGAATATGAAAGTGATTTCTTATCATCGCTGGCAACTCACCGCCCTGGTATTGCTGAGGGTGCTGACCGGCTGGCATTTCCTTTACGAGGGACTGGTAAAACTGATTAACCCGGACTGGTCCGCTATCGGCTACCTGCTTGATTCAAGTTGGATCTTTGAAGGATTTTTTCATTCCCTGGCAGCAAATCCAGGGGTCCTGGGGGTGGTTGATTTCCTGAATGTATGGGGACTCATCCTTGTGGGACTCGGACTGATCATTGGCAGTTTTACCCGGATAGCCACCCTGGGCGGCATCATCCTGCTTACCTTCTACTATGTCAGCCATCCGCCATTCCTGAACCTGGAATATGTGCTGCCCAGTGAAGGAAGCTACCTCATCGTGAATAAAACACTTATTGAACTCGTTGCCCTGTGGGTGTTGTACCTGTTCCCGACCGGTTCACTGATAGGCCTTGACAAGTTCCTTTTCCGCAGGAAAAAAGCTTAATATATAAAATGATGGAAAAAGAAAAAGACCCGATAACCGGAAAAATGGATCGAAGGAACATGCTGAAAGGGCTGGCCGGGATTCCTTTGATGGGTGCCTTCGCCATTGCCTGGTGGAGAAAAAGAAGAAGGGACCATTACCTGAAAAATATTATTGTCACTGAACTTGACATAGATTCAAGTGCGCCGGTCATACCGCCCTCACCCTCCAGGGATAAAGTACTACGCCTGGGCATCATCGGCGCAGGTAGCAGGGGAGCCCACCTGTTGCGCGGAGCAGGCTTCGCCCATCCCGAACGGATACAGGAATGGAAAGATGGGGCCGCCCTGGACACAGGAGATAAAAGATATGAGGATTACCTTACCCAGGAAGATCTGAATGTTGAATTAAACGGAGTCTGTGATATTTACGACATCCATGCTGAAAAAGCGCTCCTTGCCTCCGGGAATGTCAACCGGGAAGGCACGGATGCCGGCGTTGTTCCTCATGCAAAAAGATACCGGACCTACCAGGAGCTTCTCCGGGCAGATGACATCGATGCCGTCATCATCGGAACCCCGGATCACTGGCATGCACAGATGACAATTGATGCGGCCAGGGCCGGCAAGCATGTATATGTTGAAAAAGGAATGACAAGGACCCTGGATGAAACATACGATATGGTCGACACCGTGAAGGAAAGCGGGATCTGTTTCCAACTGGGACACCAGGGAAGACAGACCGAGAGTTACATCAAGGCCAAAGAGGCCATTGAAAAGGGACTCCTGGGAAAGATAAACCTGATCGAGGTCTGTACCAACCGGAACACTCCCAACGGTGCCTGGCAATACGAAATTGATGAAAAAGCCGGACCTCATAACATCGACTGGGAACAATTCAACGGGCCTTATTCAAACCATTCCTTCAGCCTGGAGAAGTTCTTCCGCTGGAGATGCTGGTGGGACTACGGCACAGGATTGTCCGGCGACCTGTTCACCCATGAATACGATGCGATCAACCAGATAATTTCACTGGGGATCCCGCAATCCGTGGTATCTTCAGGCGGTATCTATTTCTTCAAGGATGGCCGGGAGGTACCCGATGTCTGGCAGGTCACCTGCGAATATCCGGAGCGGGACCTTACCCTGCTCTACAGTGCTTCCCTGGCAAGCAGCAGGAACCGGGGAAAGGTGATCATGGGACATGACGGACATATGGAACTAGGTAACAACATTACGGTATGGCCGGACATAGAATCCACAAGGTTCAGGAAAATGATCAATCAGGGGATCATTGATCCTCAGCGTCCGCTCTACTCCTATGTCCCGGGTAAGAAAAATGTAGATGCCGTCACCTCGGCGACCGAAGCATATTTTGCTGGCAGGGGACTCCTGTATACATACCGGGAAGGGCGTCGCGTGGATACCACCTACCTCCATATCAAGGAATGGCTCGATTGCATCCGCACAGGCAAACAGCCAAGCTGTAATATCGACCAGGGATTTGAAGAAGCCATTACCGCACAAATGGCCATCATCTCTTACCGCGAAAACCGGAAAGTATTCTGGGATCCTGAAAAAAAGCAGCTGATTTAAAGTGTGACTTTATAGAGATGAAAGTCAGGACAACCGGACTTATTCTCCTGGGGGGAATAATTGCATTCAGTATTTTTTTTACTAAGGGCCGCTCACAGGAAACACCGGCTGTGTATCCACTCGTCCTCAAGGATACCACCCCTGTTGAAATGGCTATATTCCGGTTTGACGATTTTTTGCGGAAAAACCTTGACAGTATGGAAACCGTGGGTGCGGCCGCCACCGTTTTTCATAACAGGGAGATTGCATATACCCTGACCTATGGCGTGAGACGGGTCGGGACTATGGATTCGGTCGACCAGCATACCGTATTCCGCCTGGCCTCCGTATCCAAGGGATTCGCCGGAGTATTGTCCTGCCAGCTTCACAGCCAGGGAAGCCTTAATCTGGATGACAGGGTGATTTCATACATCCCGGAATTCAGGCTGAAGGACTCCGTGAACACCCATGATCTTTCCATCCGGCACCTGCTCAGCCATACATCCGGGCTGGTGCCCCATGCCTTTGATAACCTGGCCGAAGCGGGGCAGACAGTCAGGGAAATCCTTCCCCGCCTCGGGGAAGTGGACATTTCCGCGCCCCCCGGCGAGCTATATGGATACCAGAACGTACTGTTCAGCCTCATTGATACCATTGCTGCACTGGGTGCAAAACAGGATTATTCAGAATTACTTTCCGAAAATATTTTCAGTCCCCTGGGAATGAAAAATGCATCCACGGGGTACAGGGGACTTATATGGAATCCGAATGTTGCCTATCCGCATACAAAAAGGAACGGGGAATTCTATCCCCTGCCCCTTCATACGGGTTATTATAACCTGCTGCCCGCAGCAGGGGTTAATGCCAGTATTGACGATATGGGTAAATGGCTGGGTGCATTGTTGGGGAATTCACCT
>JAUVKJ010000308.1 GCA_030592145.1 Bacteroides sp. | reverse complement strand
TATGGGCATATTCTGCGATCTCCCGGATCTCCTTAATAGCGTATACTGTGCCCATTTCGGTGGACTGGGTAATCGATATAACCCGGGGCTGCGAATGGTGTTCAAAACCAATGCCGTACATATGCTTCTCAATGCCTTCAATCGTTAGTTTTCCGTCCGGTGTTTCGACCGGAAGAAGCTTGCAACCGGTCCACCTCTCAGGTGCGCCGCATTCATCTTCATGAATATGTGATGTCTCCGCACAGATGATGGAATGATAGGGTTTGGTCAGCGCATCCAGTCCCAGAACATTGGCGGCGGTTCCGATAAAGACAAAGAATGGTTCCACATCTACACCGAATATCTTCCTTATCTTTTTAACCGCTGATGCAGTGTAGGGATCATCCCCGTATGCAATGGTATGTCCATGGTTCACCTCCTGTATGGCTTTCATTATCTCCGGATGTACCCCGGCGTTATTGTCACTTGCAAATCCCCGCTTATTATTCATGCATGAAATTTTTTAAAATAACTCATCGTATTTTGTCCACAGAAAATTTCCCAGCTCCCAGGCCTTATCCACCACCCTGCTGCCCCATTCGTTGGTATATTCTGTAAGGAACTCAACGGTTTTTTTTGGGTTCCCTTTCTTATACAAGGCCAGGGCTTCGGCTTCCACTTCTTGCTGTTTCCTGAGAAGTTCGGTTTGCCATGGGACCCATACGGCATCCAGGTCATGCCTCATGTCTCCCCAGCGCTGGGCAGCCAGGGTACCAAGGCGGTTGAATGCCCACCATGCCGATTCCGTGGTATATCCATCCGGCCTGCCCGGGGTTTGTAAGGCTCCGGAAGATCCGTCACAGAACAGTAAACCGGAATATAAATGGAGGAGGCAACATTATCCATGGCCAGCCATACCACGCCCCCTATTTCATCGGGCAGCCAGTTTCTCGACTGGATTATGGTGGCATACATGGTATACCAGCGTGCAATGGTCCGCTCTCCCCTCCAGCCCCATCCTCCGTTTATCCTGAAGACCCTGTTCATATCATAGGGCATGAAGGGATTGGCAAGTGGGGAGATCACCATTCGGCCGCTGTCATCAGCCACGGTAATATCCTTGATAAAATTAAAGTCGGTTCCCTCGTAATAATCCCTGAATATGCTGATGAGCTTTTCCATATTCACCGGTATATCCGGCTTCACCGAAAAAGGATAGTTTTCTGCATTGGGATCGAGTTCAAGAGAAGGGGCCACCAGGTCAAAGACCCTCCATTCCCTCCTTCTTCCTGCCAGAGATGTCCTGCTTTCCGGTGCATAGGCATAGGCAAAACGGAAGGGTTCCATTGAGTCATCCCACCAATCGTTTTCCCTGGCCAAATCATAGATGTTTTCCGAAGCCATGAAATGATCCGGGTCATCCAGGTCAATTTTCAGGATCCTGCTGGCATTTGCATTAACCGATACATGGTCATCAGGCACTCGTTGTGCCGCCCAGACTGCTCCTGTCTTACCCTTACCTGGCCCCATGATCTCCAGGTGCCAGACTTCCTTTGTATCGGAGATCGTAAGGCATTCACCATAGTCAATCCATCCGTATTTCCCACAGAGTTCACCGGCCATGCGTATGGCTTCCCGTGCGGTCTTGCAGCGTTCAAGCATAAGCCGGCAGAGCCCCTGGCAATCGATGAGTCCCTCGTCGGAGTATAGTTCCTCCCTCCCGCCAAAGGTAGATTCCCCTATGCCCAGCTGGTACTGGTTCATGCAGGGATAAGCCGTATTAATATAGCCATAGGTCTCAGCTACCTGGGGAATGCCTCCAATCTCCTTATGGATATAGGCTGGCATTGCCAGGGAGTCGAAAGGCATTCGTTTGTACAATAAAGCGATCGATCCTTTCGGGTGTTTCCGGGGGGACTGAATGTTTATCCAGGACCGGGTCCGGTGGCTGTCATCCGTATGCGAGGTGATTACGGATCCGTCTTCAGTAGCCAGTTTTCCAGCGGTAATGCTAGTACATCCATCAGGAATGTTTCCTTCCCAGTCAGGTTTATCATGGGCCTTCGTAGGCAGGAGATATGCTGATCCGAGAAGAATAAATATCAGAAATTTAGAGAGAAGTATTTTCATTTTTATGGATTTTTGAGTATTTTACGTTTTTATATTCCCTAAAACTATGCTAATATAACATTGTTCAAGGGTCTTTGAGCAATGATAAGCCTCAAATATTAGCCTGTCCAGAACACCGATGAAGAAGGATATGTTGCATACAAAGCAAAAACTGATAGAACTGTGCAAGGAAACACAGATGAAGATGGTTGATAGCTCCAAAACAGCCATGAAAGAAGCCCAGTATGCCCTTAATGAATACGGTCCGAACAAGGATCGCTACGACTCATTCCGGGACCAGTTGATCGGCCGCAGGGACATGTTTGCCGGCCAATATCAGAAAGCACTTTCCGACTTGAATGTCCTGGAGAAAATCAATTGCCAGGAACTGAAGGAAAAGGTTGAATTCGGTGCCATTATATTTTCGGATACTACTAAATTCATCATAGCCATCAGCTCCGGCAAGATCGAATGCGACGGAGAAATTTACTATGCCATATCACCTGCGGTTCCCCTCTACAAAGCAATGGAAGGCCTGAAAGCGGGCGACAGCTTTGAATTCAACGGCAAACGTCAGACCATCATGGATCTTTACTGACAGTGGATAAAAAGAAAGGACGCTACCAACGCATATACCGTCAGTTGGGTGATCTGCTGTATGCCACCGATAACCCTGTTTCCAGGATGGCTACCATAGTTGCCGTACTGCACCATAAAATGGATGGATGAGGCGGATGCTGTGGGACTTGAATTGATCGTCTCCCTGCTTTAATCAAAAAGTGGTTTTTTCACTTCCTCAACAAGCGAAGATATCTTATCTATATTATAAGGTTTGATCAGCAGCTGGTTAAAACCTACATCCTTGAAATCTTCAAAGAACAATTGCGGGTTGTGTGCAGTAAGAGCTACTACAAAGGTTTTATTCT
>JAUVKJ010000283.1 GCA_030592145.1 Bacteroides sp. | reverse complement strand
ATATCGGCCTTTTGGAACTGGTTGTCAATCTTTTCATTCCACACTCCCGTAGAGAGCAATACCAGTCCCGTAAGCGAACAGATAATGATGGTATCTATAAAAGGCTCCAGGATGGCCACCATTCCCTCTGAAACAGGTTCGTGTGCCCGGGCTGCCGAGTGGGCAATGGGAGCCGAGCCCTGACCTGCTTCATTGGAGAACAATCCCCGGTTCACCCCCCGGTTGGCGGCAAAGGCAAAGCTTGCCCCGAGAAATCCTCCTACCGCGGCAGAGCCTGTAAAGGCATCGCGGAAAATGGCGATCAGGGAAGGGATGATATTGTCATAATTCGTTCCGATAACGAGCAGGGCACCCACGAAATAGATAATGGCCATAGCGGGTACCAGCCTGGATGTAACCTTGGCAATCCGCTTGATACCGCCAACGATCACCAGTCCCAGGAGAACCGCCAGGATCGCCCCGGTCAGTTTCTCATCGATGCCGAAGGTGTGGAACATGGAGGTGGAAATGCTGTTTATCTGGGGCAGGCTGCCCGTTCCGAATGCGGAAAGGATGGTTGCCACGGCAAAGAAGCCCCCTAGCCAGGCACCCACCCTGATGATCCTGCCATTCTTGCGTGTGATGTTCAGTCGCTTTTTCATGTAGTACATTGGTCCCCCGGAAATACTCCCGTCAGGCAGTACATCCCTGTACTTATGTGAAATGGTAACCTCTACGAATTTGGTAGTCATCCCGAACATGGCCGTAATCAGCATCCAGAACAAAGCTGCGGGTCCCCCGAGATGGATCGCCAGGGCAACCCCGGCGATGTTGCCTGTTCCCACGGTGCCTGAAAGTGCAGTTGAAAGCGCCTGGAAATGGGAAGCATCCCCCACATCTTCGGCCTTGTCATATTTTCCGCGCACCACCCTGACGGCATGCCTGAAATAGCGGAACTGGGGAAATTTAAGGTAGATGGTGAAAAAGATCCCTGTGCCGAGCAGGAGTATGATAAACCAGGGATGTCCGCCAATATAGGTATCAAGGTTGACGAGGAAATCATGAATTTTTTCCATGGTCAACAAATGTAGCAATATTTTGTAACTTGTGGGGGTGAGATACATCGCCCCTATCCTTACATTCATACTGCTGGCTGTCAGCAGCTTTACCCTGTCCGGACAAAACGAATACGCCGCTGCCGCTACCCAGAGGGTGGCCCTGGTGATCGGCAACTCGGACTACGATGCGGGTCCCCTGCTCAACCCCGAAAATGATGCCAGGTCCATGGCAAAGGCCCTTCGTGCCACGGACTTCGAGGTCCTGGAGCACATCAACCTGGAAAACCAGGCAGACATGAAAAGGGCCATCCGCGAATTCGGAAGGAAGATACAGAACGGGGGTGTGGGACTTTTCTATTACGCGGGACACGGGATACAGGTCGACGGGAAAAACTATCTTGTTCCTACAAAAGCACAGATCTATGCCGAAGAGGAAGTGGAATACGAATCCGTTGATGTCGGATTTGTCCTGTCACAGATGGAGATCGCCCGCAACCGCATGAACATCCTGATCCTTGATGCCTGCCGGAACAATCCCTTTGCCCGGAGCTGGCGTTCTTCTGCTACGGGACTTGCATTTATCAATGCACCGGCCGGAACCCTGATTGCCTATTCGACGGCACCCGGCTCGGTGGCATCCGACGGGACGGGCTCGAATGGACTTTACACCGAAAAACTGCTCAAACAGATCAGGCGCAGGGGACTAAAAATCGAGGATGTGTTTAAGAATGTCAGGTCAGATGTATTGAATGAGAGCAACCGCATGCAGACCCCCTGGGAATCCTCCTCCCTGGTGGGTGATTTTTATTTCATCAGGCCTGAAGCCGAGATCCTCGAAACGAGGGTCGAGGATGTGATCCCTGAAATCATCAAATCCACCGACCGGGCAGAATGGAAGGTGACAGACGGTAACTATTTCTTCTATGTGAACGGTGTTGATATCACGAAGAACACAGTAGCTTCCGGGTCGGAAACAGATGTCCTGGTGTTCGATAATATTTCAAAAAGGAACTACCTGTTGAAAGATTACCGGGATATCAGGGAACAGGAGATGCGGCAGGCGGATGAGCTGTTCTCCTTGTCGAACGCCTTCTGGAAGGTCAACGATGAAAACTGGTTCTGGTTCTACCTTGAGGGAAAAGAGATCACCGGTGAAACGAATAATGCATACTACGGGAACAACCTTGTCGTATACCATAAACAGGGCGGGAAGTACTATGTAATGAACGACTATGTGAATGCAGAACCCGGCAAAATGTACCAGGCAGTTTATGTGTTCACACCCAACAACACCCTCTGGTGGGCCGATGAAAAACACTATTACCTGTACTCCGACGGGGTACAGATCGCTGCCCGGACCTGGAGCACCTGGAATGGAAATGACCTCATTGTTCATGACATAGAAGCCTTCTCCAGCTACCTTTTAAAGGACTATTACAACCATACGGACCAGGCACTGAGACCGGCAGAGATCCTGTATGCCCCTGGACTGATCACCTGCTCAAAAGATCAGGGTCAATACTTCCTCTATAAGGAGGACAAACCTTATTATATGGGCGGGACTTCTGCTTACTCTGAACAGGATCTGCTCATCTATGATACCGTATTTCGGCAGACGGTTCGTTTTGAGGATTTTTTAAGTTTTCCCGATAATACCCGCATCGTGGGCAAGACCATGTATTCACGTAATAATGCATTCTGGAGAAGAAAGGATAACATCTACTATTTATACATAGAGGGTGTGCTCCAGGTAGATGATATGTGCAGTTCCAGCTATAATGGTAATGACCTCGAGGTCTTTCAGAATTCCACAGGCATCACATGGGTCCTCAATGATTACGTAAACCGGAATGACAATACCCTTCGTTCCGCAGAGATCAAATAATACAATTCAAAAAAAAACCTTATTTTTCCGCCGAAGATCAATTGAAAGGGTGCTACGGAAAACAGCTATCCGGGCATCCTCATTTTACATGGCAATAGACATCAGAGAAGTTGCCGGCAGGAAGGAAAGAAGGCAATTCATACACCTCCCGGCTTCCATCCATAAGGACCATAAGAACTGGGTCCCTCCCATTTACATGGACGAAAGGGCCTTTTTCAATCCCTGCAAAAACAAATCCTTCGGGTATTCCGATACCATCCTGCTTCTTGCATACAGGGAAAGGCGTCCGGTGAGAAGGATCATGGGGATCATTAATCG
>JAUVKJ010000291.1 GCA_030592145.1 Bacteroides sp. | reverse complement strand
GATCAACAAATTTTCAGACATCGCGGCAAAATCTTTTTTTAAGGCCGGGAAGAGGGCGTCCTGGTTTAACATGATTTTTCATCCCATGTGGAGGATGTTTCGCGATTATGTCATCAAATTCGGCTTTCTGGATGGTTTCTTCGGCCTGGTGATCAGTCTGAATTCCTCGCACGAGACATTTCTCAAATACTCCAAGCTCAGGAAAATGCACAGGGATGCAGTAAGAACCTCCAAAAACCGCATCTGTTTCTTTAACAGCCTGAGAACATGGGGAGGAGGAGAGAAATGGCATTATGACCTTTCCACGGGTTTGTCTGCCATGGGTTACGATGTTTTTGCATTTGCCAATCCAGGGAGTGAACTGCTTAAAAAACTAAAGGCTGCATCCCTCGATAGTTATCAGGTTACCGTGAGCAATCTCAGTTTTTTAAATCCCTTAAAGATCCTTTATTTGCGAAAGATCTTCATACGGGAAAAAGTCAAGACCCTGGTGATGAATCTTTCATCAGACCTGAAGGTTGCGGGAATTGCCGCGAAACTTGCAGGCGTGGATAACATTATCTACAAGCGGGCAAATCCTATTCCCGTCCGGAATACATTTCTGAACCGCTTCCTGTTCAGCAAGGTGATAACGCGCATGATTGCAAATTCGGAAGAAACCAAACGTTCTGTCCTGGCCAACAATCCCAACCTTATTGAGCCGTCCAGGATCCGGGTGATCTATCCGGGCATTGACCTGAGCCATCGTGAAGACCTTGCCATGGATCCTGTCTATAAGAAGCAGGATGGAGAGATTGTGCTGGGGAACGCCGGCAGGCTTTCCGAAGAAAAGGGACAGATCTATCTGATCCACCTGGCCGAGATACTGAAAGACAGGGGGATCAGTTTCAGGATCCTTATAGCAGGTGCCGGCAAACTGAAAACATGGCTGAAAAAACAGGCCAGGCAGAGAAACGTACAGGATAAGGTTGTGTTCCTGGGCTTTGTTGACCGTGTTGAGCAGTTTTATCTGAACATCGATATATTCCTCCTGACATCCCTGTGGGAAGGCTTTGGATATGTTATGGTGGAAGCTATGGCGGAGAAAAAACCGGTCATTGCTTTTGATATCAAGAGTTCCGCCGAGGTTGTGGATGACGGTTTAAGCGGATACCTGGTTCCCCGGGGAGATGTAGAAGCAATGGCCGACAAGGTCATTGAACTCGCAAAAAATAAAAAACTCCGCGAAGAGTTTGGCCGTAAGGGTTTCAGGAAGGTTGAAACCCTGTTTACCATTGAGAACACCATTGATCAGATGAGAGACTTTCTGGCGGTTAAGAACGGGCTTAGAGTCTGAGGAAGTTGACATACCTTTCTGCCTGGGCATCAAAATCAAAATCTCTTAATTCTGAGATCCCTTTCCGCAGTTCCGCCAGTTTCTCATCCTCGCCGGCCAGTGCCTTAATGGCCTGCATCATTTCACCGCTGCGGTAGAAGACCGAGGTTTGCCTGAAAATCCGGTACTCTTTAAAAGATTCATGCATCAGCATGGGTATCTGAAAACCCCAGGCAAGATTGTAGCTGCCGGTAATCTTGTATCTCAGGTAGTCATTGTAATCCGGAGACCCGGGAGTTATCAGGGGCAGGATCAGGCTGGAGTTTAAAATATGGCCATAGAAAAGTTCATGGTCCAGGAATCCTTTAAAGCTGATAAAGTGTTTTTCAAGTCCATTTTCACGTATCCTCGTGATCAACCTTTTTCCGTCCGGACCCGTTGTCCGGCCCAGGAGGATGAACCGTATTCCCGGCGAGATCCCGGATGAACCTATCTCATCAATCAGGGCATTATAATCCCGTCTTGCATAGTCGACCGCACCCGGCACGCAAACCAGAAAATCCCTGTCTTTTTTTTCATGGGAAGGGGGTCCGGTTTTCGGGAAGAAGACCGGGTAAAAGCATTCAATGTTGAGGGTGGGGTCTGCCTTCTCAAGGTTTTCGGCGATGAAATCCGCCAGGACAAGGTATTTTCTTATTTTCCTGCTGATGATCCGCTGGGTGCCGCTGGTCCAGAGTTTCCTTACCAGATGAAGAATACCGGTGAATTCGATGTTTTTGCCGGAAACGATCGAAAGTTTGCGGATAATATTCCCTTCGGCAGTGTTGATAACAGCTTTGCGGATGTTGTTCTGACGGAGGAATTTAAGGACCCTGAATACGAGCTTCCATTCCCCGATCATACCTGCAGGCGATGGCCAGGTCTGCCAGTTATCGACTTCGGACCAGGCATCCAGGCGGGCAAGATGATCCTCAAGAAGAAGCAGATGAATCCTGTATCCGTATTTTTTAAGGAACAGCACCTGGGAATACAGGCATTCGTCGTGAGACCCTCCGAGTTCTATCAGTGCTATATTTTCGGATTCCATTCGCATCAGGAAGTTATCTGGCCGATTTCGACCGGATTTTTTACTTCATCCCGATGGTATTTCCATCGTTTATGTGACCACAGCCAGAATTCCGGCTTTTCCCGGATCATGTTTTCAATGTTTTCAAGGTATTTAATAGTAATATAGTCTTTCGGGGTCCCGGCCGGATCATCGCAGATTACCTGGAAAGTACCCGAGTAATACCCTCTTTTTAGTTTCTTAACATTCAGGAATACAACGGGCAGGCGGAACTTCCTTGAAAGCTTCTCCGGACCCGTAATTATGGGGGCATCCTGGTTAAGGAAAGATGTCCAGTTATGAATGCTGTCAAACTGGGGCCTCTGGTCGGCAGGCATGTAAAGAACTGCGGGCTTTTTTTTCCTCTGGTAAGTAATAATGGTTCGCAGCGTGGCATCCATGGGTACACAGATACTCCCGAACCGGCCTCTCATTTTCAGCCAGAACCGGTTAATAGATTTGTTTTGAAGAGGTTTGTAAACTCCAAGTACCTGGTGATCAATAAATTTTGGCATAATGTTGGGCCATTCCCAGTTTCCGTAATGAGCAGCCAGGATAATGATACTCTGTTCCCTCTCATAATAAGGCCTGATGATTTTCGGGTTGGTAAAGTGAAAACGGCGCAGACTCTCCTCTTCTCCCATGTGTATTGAATAAGCCATCTCCACAAACAAGTCGGCGAAATGCCGGTAGAACTTCTTGCTGGTCTTATGGATCCATTCACCGGATCTTTCCGGGAAGGAGTTACGGAGGTTGTTTAGGACAAC
>JAUVKJ010000167.1 GCA_030592145.1 Bacteroides sp. | reverse complement strand
GCCCATAAGGAGGGCCGGGTCATCGACGTGAACCAGGCACTGGACGGAGAAGGCCCATTCGGGCCTGAACGGGCTGGCACGCTGCCCGTTGGTGCCCTGGCTCGCTTTTGTTTCGAAGAGGGAATGAACTACTCCAATGTTAAAAAAATGATCACAGGCGAAGGTGGCTTCGTTGCCTATTTTGATACTAACAATGCCTATCAGATCGAACTGATGGCCGATGATGGCGATGAAAAAGCAAGCCTGATCCAGGATGCAATGTCCTATCAGATTGCAAAGGAGATCGGTGCAATGGCCACGGTTCTGCATGGCGATGTTGATGGGATTATACTGACGGGAGGAATAGCCAATAACCCAATGGTCGTTGAGTATGTGAAAAAGATGGTATCATTCATCGCCCCGGTGATCATTTATCCGGGCGAAGATGAAATGCATGCCCTGGCCATGAACGGCCTCCGCGTCCTGAAAGGAGAACTAGAACCCAAAGATTATAACGAGGAGAACATGGTCAGGACACATCTGCCGGGCCACGGCAATTAAGGTGTAGATATTGAAACAGGCAGGGTTTTTCCATTGAAATACCGTTGTCCGTTCAGGGCAAATTCCTGCACAAATGCGGCCATAGCCGAAGCTTTTAAGGGAGCTTCAAGGCCCGGAAATGCTTCCGCCAGCATTTCGGTTTGTACGACTCCGAAGGCAAGTGCATTGAATCGTACGCTACTGTCCTTAAATTCTTCAGCAAGACATTCCGTAAGTACATGCACTGCAGCTTTTGAAGCACTGTAAGCCGAGAGTCCCGGAAACTTTTTACATCCCTGAACACCGGCCATGCTTCCGATGTTAACGACATGAGATCCCCCGGCCTTTTCCAGAAGAGGCATGAGCGCCTGGACCATCACCATCGGGGCAAGGAAATTGACCGTCATCATGCGGTTGACATCCCCGGCAGTCAGATCCATGACAGGTTTTTTTATCAGGAGTCCGGCATTGTTAATAAGAACATCAAGGGAACTGAAATGTTTGAAGATATTATCCCGGAGATCCCCCTCGATCCCCTCCAGGTTTTCCAGATCAAATGGAAGGACCAGCAGTTTGGCCTCCGGGGATACTTCCAGGCACTTCTGTTTCAGGGCCATAAGCCTTTCCTTGTTGCGAGAGATCACAAGAACATTGTTGTTTTTACCAGCGGCGAATTTCCTGGCCACTTCGTATCCAATGCCTCTGCTGGCTCCCGTTACAATAATATTCATAGGATATGAGTTAATAAAGGGATTAAAATAGCAAAAAACGCTGATTCCAGGAATTTTATTAATTTGACACCAATAATGTACCAGACCATGCGCAAAATAATACACAGGATTTTAATTGTTGGTTTAATGGCCTGTCTGATGATACCGGATTCCGGGGCGCAATGGGAAGAGACTCCCAGCTTTAGAGACAGGATATTTTTCGGCGGCAATTTCGGACTCTCCTTCGGGAACACGACCAGCATCGTGGTTGCTCCATTGGCAGGTTTTCGTGTTTCTCCCAGGCTCTCCACCGGACTTGGCATCCGATATGAATATTTTAAAAACAGCTATCCCGGGTATGTCCCCTATGACACACATATATACGGGGGGTCCGTTTTCAGCCGGTACATGTTTATAAGAAACCTCGGTGAAGCGATCGGAATCGGTGGATTGAACTCGGGACTTTTCCTTCACGCTGAATATGAAATGCTGAGCCTGGAAAGAAAGTACTTTGATATCTCAAATCCCTCCTCTGACGGACGGTTCAACCTTCACTCGGTGCTGGTCGGAGGCGGACTCTACCAGCCTATCGGGAAGCGTTCCGGTTTCCTGATAACTGTGTTATGGAACCTGAATGAATCGTATAATTCCATCAACACGAACCCGGTGATCCGTATCGGGTTTGTCTTCTGAACCTTAATTATACAATATTTAACATATCCCGGTTTTGATATTCTTTCGGGATGGAGTTACTTTGCGGGATGATTGTAGAAAAAAATAAAGTAGTCAGTCTTTCCTATGAACTGAAAGTAAACGGTGAGACGGTTGAAAATGTCGGCATAGATTCACCCCTTGTGTTCCTTGTCGGTACCGGTAACCTGCTTCCAAAATTCGAACTGAATCTGGATGGGCTAAAAATCAATGATAATTTTGATTTTCAATTGATAGCGGGCGAAGCATACGGCCCGGTGAGCAAAGAGGCCATTGTGGATATTCCCATAAAGGCTTTCGAGGTGGAAGGTGAAATTGACCGGGACCTGCTAAAGGCCGGCAGCCAGATACCCATGCTTGACCAGTCCGGGAACAGGCTGAATGGCAGTATTATCAAATTTGACGATGAATTCGTAACCATGGATTTCAACCACCCACTGGCTGGCAATGACCTGAATTTTAACGGAACCATTGTTGAGATCCGGGAAGCGACGACTGATGAAATCGAGCATGGGCATTTACATTCTGCTGACAGCTGTTGTAAGGGCTGCACGGATACCAACTGTCACGACAAGTCCTGTTAATCTTCCAGGGTAAACGGATCGGCATCCCTCCAGGCAGGGAATTTATCACGGAAAGCATTCAAGTCCTCAAGCGACAGACGGATTATCTGTATGCCAGGTTTATCAGGTTCCAGGGAGGATATTTTATTTCCTTTTGCATCATAGGCCATCGTATCTCCCGTGTATTCAATACCCATACCGTCTTTCCCAACCCGGTTCACCCCAATGGAGTATGCCTGGTTTTCAATTGCCCTGGCCTTTAGTAATGTACTCCACACATCTCTTTTAGAAGCAGGCCAGTTGGCAATGTATACAAGTGCATCATAATCCTGCCTGTTCCTGCTCCATACCGGGAAACGCAGATCATAGCAAACCAGTGGCCTGAATCTGAATCCACCGACTTTGATTATGACCTGTTCCCTGCCCTTTGCATAATGATCATTTTCCCCGCTCATCCTGAACAAGTGGTGTTTGTCATAATAATGATACCGGTTGCCCTGCTGCATCCAGATCAGGCGGTTGAAAAATTTCCCCCGGTCCCCGATAATGATGCTGCCCACCAGGTTGCAGTGCAACTGTTCCGCCATCGCGGCCATCCATGACATGGTTTTTCCTCCCATTGGTTCAGCAAGATCCCTGCTTTGCATGGTGAACCCCGTTGTAAATAATTCGGGCATAAGAATTACATCAACGGGTTCCCCCATACCCTCCAGCATTTTCGTGCAGGAATCAAGATTGGCATCCACGTTTTCCCAGATAATGTCAGGCTGTATTAATGCAATGGTCAACATAATAATAAAAGGCCCCTCAGGGCCTTCAATATAGAAAAATTAAGTGAGCTGATGCGAAATTCTATTTTTCCAGTCCCGCCTGGTAATCTGTTAACACCTGTGAGGCCAGCGGAACATAAAATGTCCAGTAGAACTTCGATGCGCTGTGCTCCTTATTGGAATAGAAAACATTTGCAAAAGTCCTTATCCCCTGTAATTTGGCATTCCACATACGGACCGGATAATCTGAGAAATTACCTGCCAGGTAAAGAAAGGGAGAACTGCCAGAGGACTGTATCACGGCAGGGAACCGGGAAGGTATATTGAATTCATCCAGCATGGCCTTGCCTTCGATTGTAATGTGGATCTTATAATCTGCCACGGTATGATTTGACATAGCATCAATAATATCAAACCACTCAGGGAAGTGGACGGTTTCCGGCAATTCGTATTGTTCAAGCCCGAATTCGGTTGTCTGGATCTCGGGGACCGTCATATCCAGGTGCTTTCCGGCTTCCAGTACAACCACCTGCTGCCCGGGTTCATTTACCAGGATGATGCCCGGTCCGCTGAACGGCCACTCACCATTATGCCTTTTTTTATAGATACCTACGACCCAGTCAGGAAGGTCCTTGCTTTTCCCTTGATCCAGGTTTTTAACGTAGGTGCCGGTCCAGTTAGTCCAGTGAATGCCCAGTAAATTCTCCATCTTTCTCCTGACCAGACCGATCGTAGGGGG
Organism: Bacteroides sp.; assembly: GCA_030592145.1. Lineage (GTDB taxonomy): Bacteria > Bacteroidota > Bacteroidia > Bacteroidales > SM23-62 > SM23-62. The sequence continues at coordinate 879 of JAUVKJ010000167.1, read as the reverse complement.
AGCAAAAAAATTATATTCAGCGATAACCATTTTATTCTGGTCAAGCATTTTTTTTAAAAAGACATAGTCAGAGTTATTGAGTCCCCCCTCAATCAGAGTACCCTTTCCTTTGCCTGATTCCCTGCGATACCATTCATTGAAAAAAACTCCGTAGGTATCGGAATAATACGCCATATCATATTCAGAGGCCAGTTTCTCAGCCTGCTCAAGCTTGATCCTTCTGACCTCATATTTCCTTGTTTTCAGCGGCTTTACGGGATGAAAGCCATAATAATCCTTTTCCATCCGGTAAACCTTGCCATCGCTTTTAACAAACTTCTCATTCAGCAGCATCCAGAAAACGGCCCGGTGCTCCTTTTTTCCCAAATCGAGTACCGTTTTATTCATCACCAGGATGTTCAGGGGTTTGCTTGGTTTGAATGACCAGCCAATCCAGCTTGAGACGGGGACCAGAACCAGAATAATGAGAATGATAACAATGGTTTTAACTGTTTTCATAGGTTCTGAAGTTTAGTTCATTATTATCTGTTGCACCTAAAGTGCTCCTATCTGTCGTCTGCGAATTCTATAAAAGTAAAAAATTAAATCAATAATTGAAATTTAAATCAGCACTTCATTACAACACGTATCAGCCTTCAGGGTTTTTCATTTATCATAAAAGGTATAATCCCAGGCCGGGCAGACAATTAGATCACCTTAATGATTAAAAATGGGATGATTTTTGTACGTATGGTAATAAGCAACTGATAATTTATTATTTTCGCGAAATATTTTTTGTTATTTAATCCGACTTATAAATATGATCATGAAGAATTTATTTCTGTTAACGCTGTTTGTTTTTAGCCTGGGTACATACTACGCCTCGGCTCAGCCGGATAA
>JAUVKJ010000117.1 GCA_030592145.1 Bacteroides sp. | reverse complement strand
GGTACAGCAGCATGACCATAATGACCAGGGTCAGTCCGAATATCCCGATGAACTTGAACAATTCGACTCGTAAAAGCCGTCGCTGCCCGTAAAAATCCGAAACGATCCGGATCACACCCCCTGCATAAAGGTCTGTATTCCTCCTTGGCATGTATACGTAATCATAATTGAGCCTGGATTTGCCATTCTTTTCTTCAAAGCTGATTTTTGACTGGTCCTTAAGAACCTGTTTGTAGATCTCAAGATGGTCCTCACTCAGTGTTACGTCAGCATTCAGTGAAAATGGATTATCCGCACCGATAAACAGGTCTACCGACTGTATTGAGGATTGATTTCCTGCCAGGTCGTTCAGGCGGTCTTTGATCTTTTGAATGATCTCATCTGCCTGTGCGGAACCAACCCCCAGTTCCACAATATATCTCTGGTCACGCGTGGCATGATAGGTGTACTTCTTGAGTATGCTCGTATTTGCTCCCATGGCAAAGCGCTCGGAAACATATTCCCCCCTGCCCATGATCCCGAGTAACAGATTCTTGTGCTCGATACCCACATCGAATAAATTCAGACCCATATCCTCAATAAACGTTGTATTTACCACGATCCCCCTGTGGTTAATAATATAAATGTCTTCAAAATCAGGATTCATGCGCAATTGTTTCCGGATCTGGTTCAGGTCGGCCGTTTCAATTTTATCCGTATTCCTGAATACTTCATTCACCAGCTTGTTGCTGATGCTTTCCATCCTTTTGTTCAACTCACCTTCAAGTATCTCGAGGGCCATATCCTGCATTTCAAGAATATGTGTTATTTCATCCGATATGATAAGGTTCTTGTCTTCATTTGAATTAATGAGGATGTTCTTGGTATTGCCGTAGTTCAGAATACCCAAAAGTAGCAGTGCAATGATTGCAGGTAATACAACATTGAAAATCAGTTGTCTGAATATGGTTGTTTGTTTCATGAAATCATTTCTTTTGTCAGGCTTTCCCACCTGCTCTCCTGTTCCCGTGCCCACCGGTACATGGACAGTGCGAGTTCCTCATGGTCAAACATCATCTCATCTACCATGCGTTGGGAGACAGTGAGCAGGGAAGCTGCAGTTGCTGAGAAAATTTGGATTGAGTCTTTTTCGAGCACCATAAAAGGCAGAATTCCTGCAAGTTCATTTGTTTTAATACTTCCCAGTTCCATTTTTTTCACGCGCAGGACAAGCTCCCCTGACCTGGAAATGGCCACTTTTGCCTCCCCGGCCTCCCCGGCCAGGTCAAAGGCCTGGTCCGGCATCAAATGTACCAGTTCCATTTCCCTTGCCATCTGATAGAGCAGGGTGGATGGCAGGCCGGCCAGGTATTCATTCCTCATAAGAATATGTATCCTGTCCCATAACAGGTTCTCCCATCCCTCATCAACATCCCTGACCTGTTTAATCAGCCTGTTCTTTTGATCCACGGGCAGCCGTTCAAGAACTTCCTTAAACCGGGACCTGTCCATCCTGCTTACCTGAAGGGCAGCCAGCTCACTTAAAAGTTCATCCGGATTAAAGACCTGTGCCAGGAGATCGTCAGACAGGCCTGCACCCTCGATCTTCCCGAGTGCCTGGATGGCAGCTGCCTTGGTATAGACGCTGATAAGGTTGGGATCGCGGTTGATGATACCCAGCAACAGGTCATAGGGTTCCATGATCACGATCGGAAACTCAACCTGCAACTGCCTGATTTTCTCAACTGTTGATGTGTCTTCAAGCACGGGAAACAGCACAGGTTTGATCTCTTCCGCAACGAACATATCAAGCAATTCTATCGCGAACCCGATCCCTTCACTGGTGCCTGATTCAAGATTCTTCCTGATATGATAAATGGATTTCGGATCATAGGCAAGTGACAGCAAATTATACAGACGTATGTGTGAAATACTCAATTCTTCCCTGAATGCTTTTTCCAGGGTTTCTCCCATCTCGTTTTCGGTGATGGTATACTGCGCTGCAAGGTTCCATGCGATCTGGTATACCGAGGATCGGACGCCATCAACGATCCGGGGAATGTTGGCCTCATCGGATTGATATTCCAGGTTCAGCAGTGCAGTCAGGGCTATGCTTTCCACTTCACGGTTCTGGTAGTTTATTTTCCCGAGCAGTGAATTTTGTGCTTCAATGCTTCCAATCCGGCCCAGTATCCGGGTGATCCGGTTCAGGGCCTGTTGCTTAATGTCCGATTTGTAATAACTCTGCTCAAGGCTTTCAACTGCTCCCTCCCCGATCCGGACGAGTGCTTCAAATGCCTGCCGGTAATAAGGTGAATAGAGGAAATCGATCAATACAGGACTGGCTTCCGGTACTTTCCAGAAGGCAGCGAGCTGTATGGCCGTCGTTCTGACCAGGGGATCAGGATCACGCAAGAGTGTGTTCAGTACTGCATGGTGTTCGAATTCCTTCAACTCAAACAATGCCATCGCTACGGTTAAGCGCTCGTCACGGTTAACAGATTTAGCCATAAACATCATATCTTCGGCCGGGAGTTTCTGTTTCCTGTAATGATCAAGGCGCTTCATGATATTCCCTGCGATGTCTTTATTTTTCCCCTTCTTTTCCTGTTGTATACCATCTTCCAGGCCAGTCCCGGAAAGGGGAAGGTTCAGTTCATCGATTCTTTTCAGTGACAGGCGGCGAATCTTATCCGAGGCACTTTTTAACAATCCCGCCAGGGCTGTCTTAAATCTTTCAAAATCAGTTATCTCAATGAAGCTTAGCGCGTTCCTGACAGACGGCATCGAGGCGCTCTTCAGGTCACGGGTAAGAATGCTGCCTATATCCGTCTTTTCCATTCCCTCACCGGATTGTCTGAATTTTGCAAGGGAGGAATTCAGGGAATCCTGGTACGCCTGATACAGCTTTAATGCAACAAAGGCCAAGGCCACAAGCAAAATTATGAGCACATAAGTGTAATGGACAAGGGAGAAAAAGCTCATGGCAACGAGCCCGGTTGCAATCAGGCTGGAAACAAGCACCGAGATCTCATTAATGGTACCATCGATCCTCGCCTGAACGCTGTAACGGATCCTGGCATCAAGCGACTGGTACAGGATCTTCATGGAGGGGGCCACGATGGAATCCTGAAGGGATTTGGTAAACAGCTTGCTTATCGAGATGATCAGGAAAAACATGGTAAAGCTTGCCGCCAACCCGAAAACACCGCCGATTACAGCAGCCACAATGGTAAAGATCAGGATCAGTACCGGGGAGACCACAAGTGCCAGTTTCAATCCCCAGGTCTTCATCAGGCGCCCGTAAACAAATGTCTTTATCAGAACACTGAACACCATCAGGGTTCCGTTAAAATATCCGAAGAAGGCAGCCAGGTCGACATGATTGGGATAGGATTCCTTCGCCACGCCGAGGAAGGAAAAATGAACGAATATTGTTACGGAGATCAGCAGGACCACGAAAAGAGACATATATCCGATATATCTCGATTTGAACATGGTGATAAAACGGGTATCGGCCCGTGAATCCTGTTCCGTTTCTTCGGTCTTTTTATCCATTGCAAAACGTCCGGATATAATAAACTGGAACAGAAGGGCAACTACCACGCTCACGGCACTGATGTAAAGCAAATCTCTCGTTTCAACCTTAAAGGACAGGAGTAAGGGGATGGCATAACTGCTGACGATGATCCCGATGATCTGTCCCGTATCGATCAGGCCGAACAGCCGTTTCCCCTGGCGAAGGGTGAAAATCCTTCCAACCGTACCCCAGAATCCCAGAAGGGCAATGATGTTAATGGGGCCCATCATAACAAAAATCACGAATACGACCCATTTGCTTTCGGTAATGTTAAATCCGAAACGCATCAGGACCGTAAGAATGGCTACCAGGAAAAGGTTGATGATCGAGAACACGGAAAATCTGATTCGTGATTGCAGCCAGGTATACATTGAGGTCAGAATGATCCCGACAACACCGGAAACGAGGAAGGCCCTGGGAATCATTGCCTGTTCAAATACCTCGAGGAAAAGTGCGTGTGCACTGATATCGAACGTCCCGTAAAAAATTCCCAGGAACACGGATTGGAAAATCAGTAGCATAACACTGGCCTTTTCCCCGGATTCAATATTCAGCGCTTTATAAATTCCTCCTGCCATGAGAATGTATAATAATTTTATAAGATATGAAAAAAATGAAAAATGAGTGTACTTTTCACAATAATTCCAAATCCGTGCTGATCATGTTTATATACAAATAAACCATCTAATAAGCAACTTATATAAAAATTTGGTTAATTTTATTTGATAAATCTGTATTTTCAACCCGGGGTTTATGTTTGAATTTGGAGACAATGTAGAACCGCATATCAAACGAAGAAGAGAAGTCGTATTTATCATACTTTCCGGTTTCTTTCTTGGTACCCTGGCAATATTAAACATTCTCGGAATCTCGCGGCAGATAGATTTTTCCTTCACCGTGTTCGGCCTGCATATTCCTTTTGTCGTATTTATCGGAGTGCTGCCCTATCCCATTACATTTCTCTGTACGGATTTTATTTCCGAACTCTATGGGAAAAAGAGGGCCAATACCGTGGTCTGGGTGGGACTTCTGCTGAACGTGTGGGTAATTTTTATCATGTGGCTGGGAGGAGCGCTTCCCCCACACCCCGAGCTTGTGGACAATGGCCTGCCTGCTCTCGATGATCCCTCCAGGGTCTTTTTTCAGATCAGGAGATGGACCGTTTCGGCCACGATTGCCTCAATGATCGCTTACCTTACAGCCCAGTTTGTTGACGTTCATATCTTCCATGCCATCAAAAAGCTCACGAAAGGGAAAATGCTCTGGCTTCGCAACAATGGCTCCACCCTGACAAGCCAGATGGTCGATTCCGTAGCTGTCATTACGGTAACCTATTTTACGGCTAAGAGCGCGATTCAGATTTCACCCGGTGAAACCGTTATTCACGGATTGATTATCCTGATCCTGAGTAATTATATTTTTAAAATGATCTCGGCGCTGCTCGATACCATTCCCTTCATTTTTGGCACCCGGTTGTTATCAAGGTACCTGCAAATTGACACCACGAAGGGATTCAGTGGAAAGGAAGAGAAAGAGGTGAAGCCGGCGGAAACGAGTTAGTCCCCCACCAGATTTTCAAGTTCATCAACATCAACATTGAGTCCCTCTACGATATGTGTAGCCGTGTTATAGAAGGGTTCCCGTTCGGCCAGTTTTTCATCTATAATTACCTTAAGTTCCTTATCTGTAAGCTCCCTGATCAGGGGACGCTTGTATTTCCTGGCAGCAAGCCTTTTATACAGGTCACCGGGTGCAACTTTAAGGTAGACCGAGAGACCGTGCCGGTTGATGACAGCCATATTATCCCCGTGACAGGGTAAACCCCCTCCGGTGGATACGACCAGGTCCTGTTTTGAGATCAGGTCGTTCAGTAAACGGGTTTCGCTTTCCCTGAATGTCTTTTCACCAAGGTGGTCAAAGATCTCATTCACGCTCATCCTAAACTGTTCAGTGATTTGCTTGTCTGTATCCACAAATGAATATCCCAGGCGCTCTGCCAGCTTTCTCCCGGCAGTCGATTTGCCGGATCCCATAAAGCCAATCAGGAATATGATCATGGGTCAAAGGTTAATTCGAAAACCTTACCATTCAAGGGTCATCTGCCCGTTGGGGTCCTTTCCCGGGGTCTTATCTCCGGGGTCACTTTTTTGCTTTCCCGGTTCATCTTTAGCCTTCGCAGCGGAATCCGCGCCTGCACCGGAAGCTTTTAAGTCTCCGGATCTGGCACCTTTCCGGGATTTTTTTCCCGCTCCCGGCTTCGTCACAACCGCTTTTTCAGCCGCAGTTTCAGTCTCTGCGATAACATCTTTTTTTGCTCCCTTTTGGTCCGCTTTTCCGGTTTCCTTTTGGTTAGCTTTTGCACTTTCCTTTCGGTTAGCTTTTGCGCTTTCCTTTGGGTCGGCTTTTCCGGTTCCGCTTCGGACTGCTTTTCCGGTTTCCTTTCGGTTCGTTTTTTCAGTTTCCTTTGGGTCGGCTTTTCCGGTT
>JAUVKJ010000100.1 GCA_030592145.1 Bacteroides sp. | reverse complement strand
AGGTATTTCTGCTTTCTCCGGTTAATATGTTCCTCCAGGCGCTCCGCACCGATGAACTTTCTTACCTTGACTTCCACGATTATGAGCTCCCTCCCGGATTCCGCGATGATGTCAATCTCCCTGTGCCCGCTTCTCCAGTTTCGTTCCAGAATATTCCACTGCTTGTCAAGCAAGAACTGCAAGGCCAGCTCTTCCCCTTCTTTTCCTATCTCAAGGTGTTCGGCCATCCATTCTTCATATTATTGGATATATTCCATGCGGCAGCCGCCTTTTTCGACTTCCAGGACAACTTCCCGGCCCAAGACCAGGGCAAGGTTGGGATCCTGGTGCCCGGCCGGAAATCCAAAGCAGACCGGGAACTCATAGGGCTCTGTAACCTCCCGGATGATCTCATATGCACTTTTTCCGTACGGAACTTCATTGTCGTGCATATCGCTCATACTTCCGATGATAAGTCCATTCAGGTGTTCCAGCATACCTGCCATTTTAAGGTTCTGCATCATCCGGTCAATATGGTACAGGTATTCGTCTACATCTTCCAGGAATAGTATGGCGTCTCTTGTCGGAATCTGGTAGGAAGTACCTGTCAGGCTGTACAGTACAGAAAGGTTACCTCCCAACAGGATGCCCCTGCCCCGGCCGCTTCTGTTCAGGGCATCAGGGTATAAATCGTAGTGTGGAAATTCTCCCCGCAATGCCCTGAAAAGGCTTTCCAGGCCGGGATCTCCCTTCCCTGCGGCATCCCTGAGGGTATAGGGCATGGCACTGTGCAGCACGGCCGTACCGATCTTCATCAGAATGCAGGAATGAAGGGCCGTGATGTCGCTGAAGCCTGCAATCCATTTCGGATACCTGGCAAATGCATTTAGGTCGATCCCGTCCAGAAGCCTCACGGTGCCGTATCCTCCGCGGGCACAGAAAACGGCTTTTATCTCCGGGTCGTCCAGCATGGACTGAAGATCCCTGAGCCGGTCCTCATCGCTGCCTGAAAACTGGTGATGCCGGCAATAAATAGAACCTGATTCCACCATCCATCCTTCCTCCTCCAGGGCCCCGATAAAAAATTCCATGTCTTTTTTGCCCACCCAGCGGGCTGGAGCCGTAATGCCCACCCTGTCGCCGGTACTTAAATATGGAGGAAGCTGCATCATTGTCTTAAATTACGTATTTTTTTCGCAAATGACCATTATCTTTGTCCAACATGAAAAAGTACAAAAGAAATCTCATTACAGCTGCGCTTCCCTATGCCAACGGCCCGGTGCATATCGGACACCTGGCCGGGGTTTACATTCCGGCAGATATATATTCCCGCTACCTCCGCCTTAAGGGTGAAGATATTATTTTCATCTGTGGCTCCGACGAACATGGCGTACCCATCACCATCAAAGCAAGACAGGAAGGGATCTCCCCCCAGCAGGTCGTTGACCTGTATCACCAGATGAACAAGGATTCTTTCGAACGTTTCGGGATACAGTTCGACATTTACCACCGCACCAGCCACCCGACACACCATAAAACAGCCTCTGAGTTTTTTAAAACCCTGTACGACCGGGGCGAGTTTACAGAAAAGGAGACAGAACAGTATTTCGATCCCGGTGCCGGGCAATTCCTGGCCGACCGCTACATTACCGGAACCTGTCCGAAATGCAATTATGACAGGGCCTATGGGGACCAGTGCGAGCAGTGCGGTTCTTCCCTGGCGGCCATGGACCTGATCAATCCCAAATCAACCATCAGCGGAAGCGTACCGGTCCTGAAAAAAACGAAACACTGGTATCTTCCCCTTGACCAATACGAAGGATTCCTCAAAAAATGGATCCTTGAGGAGAACAAACACTGGAAAAGCAATGTTTACGGACAATGTAAATCCTGGTTGGACGGTGGACTCGAAGCACGGGCCGTGACCCGGGATCTGGACTGGGGTATTCCTGTTCCCATTGAAGGGGTTAAAGGAAAGGTCCTCTATGTCTGGTTCGACGCACCCATCGGCTATATCTCGGCAACCAAGGACCTGACCAAAAACTGGGCCGATTACTGGAAGAGCAAGGATACAAAATTGATCCATTTCATCGGTAAGGACAACATCGTGTTTCACTGCATCATTTTCCCGGCCATGCTGAAAGTCGAAGGATCTTATGTGCTCCCTGAAAATGTGCCCGCAAATGAATTCCTGAACCTTGAAGGCGATAAGATCTCCACCTCCCGAAACTGGGCGGTATGGCTGCATGAATACCTTGATGAGTTTAAGGACAAGCAGGATGTTCTTCGCTATGTGCTCTGCGCAAATGCCCCTGAAGCAAAAGACAATGATTTTACATGGAAGGATTTCCAGGCCAGGAACAATAATGAACTGGTCGCCGTTCTCGGGAATTTCGTGCACAGAACCCTGGTCCTGACACATAAATATTTCGCAGGAAAGGTGCCCGGACAGGCCGTGCCGGATAAGTATGACCTGGAGGTACTTAGCAGCATTGCCGCATACCGTGAGAGGCTTGAAAACCACCTGGATCATTTTCGTTTCAGGGAAGCCCTGAAAGAAGCCATGAACCTGGCACGCCTGGGGAATAAACACCTTGCAGACTCCGAACCCTGGAAGATCATCAAGACGGATCCTGACCGTGTTAAAAGCATTCTCTACACATCCCTGCAGATCACGGCCAGTCTGGTCGCCATCATTGAACCCTTCCTTCCCTTCTCATCCCGCAAGCTTGCCGGATTCCTCAATGTGGAAGGTGTTGCCTGGAAAGACATCGGAAAGAAGGATCTCCTGCGGGTGGGACATGAAATTGCCCGGCCGGAATTGTTATTCGACAAGATCGAGGATGAAGCCATCCAGGTTCAGTTAGACAAACTTGAAAACAGCAAAAAAATGAACGAAATGAAGGAAGCCGGTTTTCCAGCGGCAAAAGATGAGATCTCCTATGATGAGTTCAGCAGGATGGATATCCGGATTGCCCGTATCCTGTCTGCGGAGAAAGTGCCTAAAACCGACAAGCTCATCAAACTAGATCTTGATACCGGGATCGATAAAAGGACCGTTGTGTCAGGTATCGCTGAATACTTCAAACCCGAAGATCTCCCGGGTAAACAGGTTACCATCCTTGCCAACCTGGCCCCGCGGAAAATACGCGGCATCGAATCTCATGGTATGGTTTTGCTGGCGAAAGACCCCTCCGGAAAGTTGATATTTGTAAGGCCTGATCAGGAAACAAGTAATGGTTCAGCGGTCTTGTAGATTCAGTTGCTGAGCATCCAGGCACTCTCGTAATCCCTGCGAACTGTGGCCAGGTGGCCTGTAGCTTCGCTGTGTCCGGAATACGTGCCGGAAGATACTCTGAAATAGCCCTTGTCTGAGCACAGGATCCTTGCCTTATGCCCTTCCCTCACCAGTTCGTTGCGTAGCTGTCTTGCATTCCCGAAATCCCTGAAACTGCCGACCACAATATGATATTCCGTTTCCGTGTCCGAAGCAACCGGGGTTTTCGATTCAGGGGGAGGTTTTGCATGCACCGGCTGTTCTTTTTGAAAACTGTCTGCTGTCGGAATATCGATCCCCGCCCGGTCAAAATAACCGGTCCTGACGGGTACGAGTACTATAGCGGCAACCAGGCATGCAGCGGCCGTAGTGTAGATCCACCTGCGGATTCTTCTCTGCCGGGCCAGGAGATTGGCTTCGGGTGACAGTAAATGGTAGGTTTCCGGTTTCGGAAATTTCTCAAATTCCCTGTACTGCAGGAAGGGCAATCCGTAGGATTCGAGCAGGAAATTGTTCCCGGCCTCTTCCATGAACTGGATCTGCCGCTCCTTATCAAGGTAGAAATAACCCAATCCATCGATAACATATTTCATCCCCTTGCGGGTTTCTTTGTGGATCCGGTCAATATAAATGATGGCCATGTCCTGCACATCCTTATATCCGTGATCCGTAACATCAGAAACATACGCATAAAGAAGTCCGTCGTTGTGAATAAGATTGTGGTTAAAAAGGATATGTTTTGAGGGGGGGCTGGCGGTATTCCGGGCCGGATTGAACTCTGCCGGTTTATAATTGGCAACAAATCCTCCCAGTCCCGGGAGAATCACACAATCGTGCAGCAGGAGTAATTCTTTTATGTATTTTGCGAAATCCACAATCAGCATATCAGTCTGACAAATTTAATTAAAATCAGACGAAGATTCTACGTACATCCGAATTTTTGGTTACTTTTTTTTGGTCAAAAGCGTTTTATTATCTTCGTACTTTCAAATTCCATATACCTATGCACCCTATCAGAATGGTCGATCTTAAGCGTCAATATGTACGTTTGAGGACCGAAATTGACGAGTCCATCCAAAAGGCCATTGATTCAACCGCGTTTATCAATGGCCCCGATGTTCATAGTTTCAGTGCTGAACTGTCTGCATATCTTGATGTGGAACATGTCATTCCCTGTGGCAATGGCACCGATGCCCTGCAGGTAGCCCTGATGGCGATTGACCTTGAACCCGGAGATGAAGTGATTACCACGCCTTTTTCCTTTATCGCGAGCATCGAAGTGATCAAACTGCTCCGGCTCGTCCCGGTCCTTGTTGATATCGATCCCCTTACCTTCAACCTGGATCCCTTGCAGCTGGAAGCCGCCATATCGGACAAAACCAGGGCCATTATCCCGGTACATCTTTTCGGACAGTGTGCAGATATGGAAAGCATCCTGGAGATCGCCGGAAAACATGGACTGAAAGTCATTGAAGACACTGCCCAGGCGATTGGTGCAGAATATATTTTCAGCGATGCGCGACGCATGAAAGCGGGGACGATCGGTACAATCGGGTGCGCCTCATTCTTTCCCTCGAAAAATCTTGGTTGCTACGGTGACGGGGGGGCTATCATAACCCGTGACCCGGACCTGCACGTACAGATCAGGACCATTGTAAACCATGGATCCCGGGTTAAGTACTATTATGAAGAAGTAGGCGTGAATTCCCGTCTGGATACTCTCCAGGCTGCCATTCTCAGGGTCAAACTCAGGTATCTCGACGATTTTAATGCAGCAAGGCAGGAAGCGGCAGCGGCATATGACCGCCTGTTGGGAAGTGTCTCCCGGCTCAGGATACCGGCCAGGGCAAGCTGGTCAACCCATATATTTCACCAGTACACCCTGATCATCGAAGGAGCGGAGCGTGATAACCTGTGCGACTATCTCAGGTCCAGAGATATCCCTGCCATGATCTATTATCCCCTGTCTCTTCATTTACAGAAGGCTTACAGGCACCTGAATTACGGGGAAGGCGATTTCCCCGTTACAGAGTCTATGTCAAAAACTGTTTTTTCAATTCCTATGCATACTGAACTGGAAACCGAACAGATTGAATATATTTGCCATCACATTAAGGAATTCCTAAACCGATAATAATTATGGGGGAAAAGGAATATTTTGCACATGAAACCGCAGTAATCGACGAAGGCTGCCAGATCGGGAAGGGATGCCGTATCTGGCATTTTACCCATATTATGTCCGGGGCCCGGCTGGGCGAAAACTGTAACCTGGGACAAAATGTCCTTGTCTCAACGGATGTTATCCTGGGTAAAAACGTCAAGGTGCAGAACAATATTTCGATATACACGGGTGTGATCTGCGAAGATGACGTATTTCTTGGACCTTCCATGGTTTTTACAAACATTATCAACCCAAGGTCCGCCGTAATACGCAAGGATGAATATGTGAAAACACTTGTGCAGAAGGGGGCCACTATAGGAGCCAATGCCACCATTATTTGCGGACATACCCTCGGGGCCTTCTGCTTTATAGGGGCCGGCGCCGTGGTGACCCGGGATGTTCCGCCCCATGCCCTGGTTGTCGGAAACCCGGGGAAACAGGTTGGCTGGATGAGTGAATACGGGCATCGCCTCCATTTTGACAGTAACAACACAGCCATTTGTCCCGAAAGCGGAGAAACATACGAATTGAAAAACGAAAGCGTCAGAAAAACATGAGCTACAACTTTGCCCTGATTGGCGTGGGAGGTTACATTGCAGGCAGGCACCTGAAGGCCATTAAGGAGACTGGAGACAACCTGGTTGCGGCACTCGACATAAACGATAGTGTGGGGATCATAGACTCGTATTTCCCGGAGGCAGATTTTTTCGTTGAGTTTGAAAGATTTGACAGACATATTGACAAACTCCGGAGAGAAGGCATGAAGGTAGATTATATCAGCATCTGTTCTCCCAATTACCTGCATGATTCCCATATACGGTTTGCCCTGAAAAGCCAGGCACATGCCATCTGCGAAAAACCCCTTGTACTGAATCCCTGGAATTACGATGGACTGTCGGAATTTGAGAAGGAAACCGGTAAAAAGGTTTTCAATATCCTGCAACTGAGGCTGCATCCCTCCATAATGGCCCTTAGGGAAAAGATCCTCGCCGGACCCAAAGACAGGATCTACGACATCGACCTGAGATACATTGCCAGCAGGGGCAACTGGTACCATTATTCCTGGAAAGGCAATCTTCAGAAATCCGGCGGTATCGCCACCAACATAGGCATCCACTTTTTCGAT
>JAUVKJ010000274.1 GCA_030592145.1 Bacteroides sp. | reverse complement strand
TTCATTGAAAGTGGTGAGCATGGCCGTTTCATTTTTAACGGCTACCAGTCGTTCCCCGAGTTTCCTTCGCAGGGAGCTCATCCTCCGGCGATTCTCCTCACGGCTGGCTTTTACCGTTGGATCCGGAACCCGGGGACTGCCTCCGCCATCCAGTACCATCCGGACCTCCTTTTTGGTGATCCTTTTCAGTCCACTAATAATATCATCTACCGAGAGGCCATTTTCTTTCATCATTTTTGCCGCCACGGGTGAGATTTTAGCACTGCTTGCTGAACCGGGGACTGCAGACCCGGAAACCTTTTGGGAGGGAGTTTCCTTTTTTGTTATTTCCGGCTGGGACTTTTCTGCCACTTCAGGACTTGATTGCTTCTTTTTCCCGGCAGGGGCTTTTGCGGAAGTGTCGATGCTGCATACGACCTTTCCGACCGGGATGATTTCACCCGTGCCGGCAAGGATACTGATCTTTCCAGCCTGTTCAGCGATCAGCTGGAGGGTGGCCTTGTCCGATTCAACCTCTGCGATTTCCTGGTCCTTTTCCACATAATCCCCGTCTTCAACCAGCCAGCTGGCGATTTCAACTTCCGAGATGGATTCACCCGGACTGGGTGCTTTTATTTCGACGATCATTTGGTGTCAGTTTGACGCTGTAAAGTAGTAAATTGTGCGGAATTATTTATTTCTTCTGGAAATATTGATGCTGTTTCAGGATTTCCTTACGGGAACTTCCTACTACACACTGGAGTCCGCAATAAACATTTTTCAGCTCACAGTCACACTTACGAAAAACTTTCTGAATGATCTCCTCCTGGCCCATCAGGTGCAGCCGATGAAGGCCGGTAGCCGGACTTCCGCTGGCCTGCCGGGTGACAGGCTCCGGGTTGATCTCTGCCATTTCCTGCTGGATATGGCGCCAGGGACCCATATTTACCGGCTCTTCCTGGACCCAGAGGGAAAGAAGGTTGTTCCTGTATTTCTTATGGATCTTCCTCACTTCCGCAATTGGGAAAGGGTGTAATTGCTCAATCCTCACCAGGGCAATGTCCCTGGCCTTTAATTCATCCTTTCTGGCAAGAAGATCGTAATACACCTTTCCTGAGCAGTACACAACCCGGCGGACTTCCTGCACATCCACATCCGGGTCATCGATCACCTCCAGGAAGGTGTCGTTTTCAAATTCTTCAATTGTTGAAACACATTTTGGGTGCCTTAGCAGGCTTTTGGGTGTGAATATGATAAGGGGAGTCCGGTAACTGGCATAAATATGCTTGCGCAAAAGGTGGAAAAGATTCGCCGGAGTGGTGCAATTAACGATATGCATGTTATTCCGGGCCGACATGGAAAGAAATCGCTCGATCCGGGCACTGGAATGCTCAGGCCCCTGTCCCTCGAATCCGTGCGGGAGGTAAACCACCAACCCGTTCATCAATCCCCATTTTTCCTCTGCAGAACTGATATACTGGTCAAAGATCACCTGTGCAACATTGAGAAAATCTCCGAACTGGGCTTCCCATATGGTAAGTCCGTTTGGCACGGCAAGAGCATACCCGTATTCGAACCCGAGAACCCCGTATTCCGATAAGGTGGAGTTGTAAATCTCGAAAGATGCCCTGGCGTTGTCCAGGTTATCAAGGGGGATATACTGCTGGTCGGTATCTTCCATGTAGAACCCGGCATGACGGTGTGAAAATGTTCCCCGGATAGAATCCTGTCCGGATATGCGTACCGGGAATCCCTCCGTCAGTAATGTGCCGTAGGCCAGCAGTTCGGCCATGGCCCAGTCGAGACGGTTTTCCCGGATGGATTTTTTCCTGTCTTCTACCAGGCGCATGATCTTGCTGATGAATTTTTTATCATCCGGCAGGCGGTTCAGCTGCTCCGCCACATTCAGCAGTTTTTCACGGGTTACGCTTGTTTCGACATGCTTGCTGAAATCCGAGAGCGAGGCATATTTAAATCCTTTCCAGTCCTCCTTAAGGAAACGTTGTATATATACTTTTTTCAGCTCTTTGGCAGCCCGCAGTTTTCCCTCAAGGATCTCATTATAGTCATTTTCAAACTCCTTTATCTCATCTTTTGTATAGATCCCTTTTTCAAGCAGGTGTTCGGCGTAAATGTCTCTGGTATTGGGATGTTTGGCAATGGCTTTATACAGCAGGGGCTGTGTAAAACGCGGTTCATCACCTTCATTATGTCCATATTTCCGGTAGCAGAGAATGTCAATGAATACATCGCACTTGAAACGCTGGCGGTATTCCATGGCGATCGTTACTGTATGCAACAGGGCCTCCACTTCATCCCCGTTGACATGGAAAATGGGAGACTTGGTAACTTTGCCGATATCCGTGCAATAGGTACTGGAGCGGGCGTCCAGGTAATTCGTTGTAAAGCCTATCTGGTTGTTGATCACCAGGTGGATAGTACCTCCTGTTTTATACCCCAGAAGGTCATACATCTGTATTACCTCGTACACAACCCCCTGTGAAGCAATGGCGGCATCACCGTGGATCAGGATGGGGACCAGGCTATTGAAATTCCCATCGTACCTGTGATCGATCCTTGCCCTTGAAAGTCCCTGGATAACCGGAGAAACCGCTTCCAGGTGAGAAGGATTCGGGGCCAGGTTCAGCCTTACGGTTTTTCCGGAAAGGGTTTTAATGTCATTAACGTATCCCAGGTGGTATTTGACATCTCCCAATGATATGCCTTCCTCGTACTCTTCGCCTTCAAATTCCTTGAACAGGTTCTCATAAGGTTTCTGGAGTACATTGGCCAGTACGTTCAGCCTTCCCCGGTGGGCCATCCCGATCATGAATTCCCGGACGTCCATCTCAGAGCCTTTCTCGATGACCGCAATCATGGCAGGGATCAGCACCTCGGCACCTTCCAGTGAAAACCTTTTCTGTCCCACGAACTTTTTGTGAATGAACTTTTCAAAACCTATTGCCTGCTTGAGATGCATAAAGATCTCCTTCTTATGCTCAGCAGTGAATTTCGTGACGTTCCGTGTACTCTCCATGCGGTGGCTGAGCCAATTGATCTTCTCCGGGTTGCGGATGAACATGTATTCTGCCCCGACTGTCTCCGCATAGGTTTGCCGGATGTGGTCGACGATTTCATGCAGGGGGGCCGGTCCGATGCCGATCTCTTTCCCGGCGTGGAAGACCGTATCCAGATCCTCATTTCGTAGCCCGTAATTTTCAAGATCAAGAGTAGGAAAATATTTCCGACGGGTGCGGACAGGATTGGTCTTGGTGAAAAGATGCCCTCTTTTCCGGTAGGCATCGATCAGGTTGATCACCTTGAATTCCTTGTCAAAGGTT
>JAUVKJ010000038.1 GCA_030592145.1 Bacteroides sp. | reverse complement strand
TATGCTTCCCAGAACGGCGACACGGAGATCATGAAGTTCCTGATCGGACACGGGGCCAACGTGAATGCAAAGCCTGCTAATGCAGTTACCCCTTTGATAGGGGCTGTGCGCACCGGGCATTATGATGCGGCCCTGCTCCTGTTGGAGTCCGGCGCGGAGGTGGATGCGAAGGATGAACTGGACCTTACCTCACTTATGCATGCTTCTGCCTATAATTACCCGGAAATCACGGAGTTACTTATTGAGAACGGAGCGGACATGGAGGCGGGGGACTGGTTTGGAACACGTCCTCTTATGATGGCCGCGTATTATAATTGCATGGAAGCAGCCGGTGTGCTGCTGAAAAAAGGTGCCGATCCGGATGGCCGGGATAAATCCGGTTTTACGGCCCTGATGATATCAGCCCAACACGGGGATTACGATATGGCCTGGTTGCTGCTCGATAAGGGAGCCGATCCGAAGATTTTGAATCTTGGGGGACTTCATGCCATAGCGATCGCGGTGATGAACGGGGACGAAGATCTTGTCGAATTGTTTGCCGAAAGCGGGGCCGATATAAACCAGAACATAAATGCCTCGACTAACTCGCTGAGCCTGGCAGATGAGTCCGGGGATGAAGAGATGGTCTCCTTCCTGGTCGGGAACGGGGCCCGGTATAACCGCAGGCCGGAGATTTCGGAGATAAGAGGGGGACTCAACCTTAATTTCAATGCTGATGATTTCATCATGGGATTCGAGCTTGGGGTATCGGAAAACAAGTATAATATGTACCTGACCACTGGTTTCCTGGCGAGGCCTTCGGCCATCCGTGTTCTCCGCCCGGAGAACGATACACTCTCTTTTCAGCTCTGGGAGAAAAGGTATCTCTGGCCCCTAAGTCTGGGTAAGAATTTTCCTATTAACAGGAAAGACGGTAAAACATTAGGTTTACGTGTCCATCTGACAGGAGCGTATACCTGGGGCAAATACCGTGGATCTGCCCTTACCCCGGATACCAGGTTCTTGTTTATACCCGGAGCAGGCATATTCTGGAAGGAAAAGTATTTTGGCATATCATTTGATTATCAATACTTTCCGTTAGGAGTTCATGATGTTTCAAACCACAGGTTCCAGCTTTCCATCCTTGGGTTCTATGATTTCAGGTCGAGGATGAGGTATACCAGAAAGGATATCTCGTGGTTCTGAGAAGGGAAGAGAGGGTGGAGGCGGATCGGATGAGATGAAGCTGAAGAGAGAGGAGACGGATCGGATCGGATGAAGCTGAAAAGAGGATGGGAGCGAAACTGCTGGTGTGAAAATAATAGGAAAAATGAAAAGGATAATAAAATTTGGGATTGTATTACTCCTGATTGCCCTGGCGGGGGCTTGCGAGGAGTATCTGGGTTCGGATGTGGACTGTTCCGAATGCTTTGAGTACAAGCCCGACAGTGCGGATCTTATTATCCTGCTGACCATCAATAATGAGCATCCGGAGGTTCCCATCGTCCTGTACCGGGGAAACGTGGAAGACAGGCAGGTGGACTGGATCGATACAGTCCGGGAAACCCCGTACAATCTGTACTCGGCGGTTGACCAGTATTACTCTGTCTCTGCCGAATACAAGGTGGATGGAAAAACCATCCTGGCCATCGACGGCGACAGGATGAAAGCCAAACACGTTTCCGATGCCTGCGGTTACGAATGCTGGATTGTAACCGGGGGAACACTGAAAACAGAATTGAAATTTGACTGATCCCGGGACGATACCTTTTATGCTTCCGATTTGGAATTAGTAATTCCATTTTGGAAGGATCCGGGCGTAAATGTTTTAGTATTTTCTTATATTTGGTAATGGAGCAATTTACTGATGCTCAGATAATCGAGGGAATATTGCATTCTGAGCGTGAAGTGCTGGATTTTATTTACCAGAGGTATTACGGAAAAGTCGAGAGTTTCCTGGTGGGGAGGGGGGGGAACCCCGAATATATCAAGGATGTTTTCCAGGAGGCTATGCTGGTTATCTGTCAGAAGATCAGGGACAAAGGATTAATTCTCACCTGCACATTCTCTACCTACCTGTTTGCGGTATGCAAGAATATATGGATGCATGACCTGAGAAAGAACAGGTACCAGCCGGTTGAGGATTCAAAGCTCGATGTCCTTAGCGAAGATCCGGAGCAGGATGAAGAAATGCAGGAGAAGCTGAAGGCCCTGTATAGATACCATTTCAGCAGGCTGAGCAAGGATTGCCAGGAGATCCTGAGATTGCATTTCAACAGGGTTTCCCTTGCTGATATTCAGCGGATTCTTGGATATAGTAGTGAACATTATACTTCAGACCGCAAATACAGGTGCAAGCAGAGCCTGTACAGGCGTATCATGAAGGACCCGAAATACAAGGAGATAATACAAAATGGATGAGCTGAGAATCATACAATATCTCGACGGTGAAATGTCAGGAGAGGAAATGAGGGATTTCGAGGAGGAGATCAGGATGAATCCCTCTCTGGCCGAAGAAGTGGAGAAGTTCAAACAGGTTCAGGCCCTGGCCATGAAGTTACTTGGCAGACAGGAAGGGGAAGATATGGACATGGATCCGGCAGTGAATGAAGAGATCAGGCAGGCCGTTCAGGAGTTAAAAAGAGATCCTGCATCATTCGGGGATATTCCCCCGGAATACCGTGAAGAATTGCAGCAGACGGAAAGATCCTTTATGGAAAACCGGGGGAAACCAGGCTCATTGCGAATGATTCGCAGGATATGGTACAGTGCGGCGGCTGTTGTTATCCTGGCTGTTGCTGTGTCCATATTTGTTTTCCAGCCCTTTGCTAAGATCACTTCGGATGAGGTTTATGCGCAGTATTTCAGGACATTCCATAAAACGGATGAGATTTTTGAACTCGCAAGAGACAATAATGATTTTTTGTTTGCCACGGAGGTGTATGAAGCAGGCGATTTTGAACGTGCCGTCATATTGTTCGAGATGCTTGCCGACAGTTCGGAACTCAGGACCTGGTCATGGTTCTATGCCGGGAGTTCATACATGTCTCTTAACCAGACAGGGAAAGCCATAGACCTGTTCGAGGCAGTCATCCGGGATGGGGATAAAAAGATCCTGTCCGCAGCCCGCTGGCAACTTGCCTTGTGTTACATCAGGACCGGTAAACCGGAGCCGGCCCGGGAGCAACTTAAAATATTGCGTGATGATCCCACCTATCGGAGAGATGCTGACAGAATCCTCCGTATCCTCCGGTAATTCCTGTCGCCTTCTGCAGGGTGAAGCAGGCATGTACCGTGATCATCTGTTAATTTTTTGCTATTTTTAACCCAAACCGATCCCTGTACATGCCGTCTTTTCCATTTTATAAGCAATTGGACGCAATGGATTGCGGGCCCTCCTGCCTGCGGATGATTGCAAAACATTACGGTAAGGCCTATACCCTTCAGACCCTTCGCAACAAAAGCTACCTGTCGCGTGACGGAGTTTCCATGATGGGGATAAGCGAAGCTGCAGAGTCCATCGGGTTCAGGTCCATGGGAGTTTCGCTTACTCCGGAACAGCTTTTCGCCAATGCTCCACTGCCTGTTATCGTTCACTGGAAGCAAAACCATTTCGTGGTGGTCTATAAGGTTTCAAGGGGCAAAGTCTTTGTAGCGGATCCTGCTTACGGACTGGTAAAATACACGAAGGAAGAATTCATGAAAAGCTGGATCTCTGTTCAGAAGGATGGAGAAAAAAAGGGACTGGCCCTGCTGCTTGAAACGACCCCGGATTTTTATGCCGAGGAAGGGGAGAAGATCGATAAATCGAGTTTCCGTTTCCTGTTGTCCTACCTGAAACCCTACCGGAAATTCATTGTACAGTTGATCCTGGGCATGCTTCTGGGAAGTATCCTTCAACTTCTGTTCCCCTTTCTCACTCAGGCCATTGTGGATGTGGGGATCAATAACCAGGACATCGGTTTTATTTACCTTATCCTGATCGCCCAGCTTGTATTGTTTGTCAGCCGGATGTCGGTTGATTTTATCAGGGGATGGATATTGCTTCACCTCAGCACCAGGATGAACATTTCGCTGATCTCAGATTTTCTCATCAAACTGATGAAACTGCCCCTTGGATTTTTCGACATAAAGCTCATTGGCGATATACTTCAGCGGATCGGCGACCAGCGAAGGATAGAATATTTCCTGACCTCCTCTTCCCTGAACATTATGTTCTCGCTTGTTAACCTGCTTACCTTCGGCATAGTACTGGCCATTTACAGCTGGAAGATACTGCTCCTCTTTGTTGTCGGAAGTATTTTGTATTTCGTCTGGCTGAGTATATTTATGCGAAAACGCAGGGAACTTGATTTTAAGCGCTTTGCCAGCCTGTCTGAGAACCAGAGCAAGCTGATCCAGCTCATCACCGGGGTGCAGGATATCAAACTGTATCATGCCGAAAGGCAAAAACGCTGGGAATGGGAAAACATACAGGGCTCTCTTTTCAAGGTGAATATTAAGTCTCTCGCTCTCACCCAGTACCAGGAGGCCGGTGGGGTATTTATCAACGAGACCAAGAACATCCTTATTACGTTCCTGGCTGCCACTTCAGTTATACATGGCGACATGACCCTGGGGATGATGCTGGCCGTATCCTATATACTGGGACAATTGAACTCTCCCATAGAGCAGATGATCCATTTTATGCATGTGACCCAGGATGCAAAGATCAGTATAGAACGCCTCGGCGAGATCCACCAGGAAGAAAACGAGGAGAAGGAGGACCAGACCGAAATTATCATGATGCCTGAGAGCAAGACCCTGGAAATAAGGAACCTTTCATTCCAGTATGAGGGTCCCCATTCCCGTAAGGTGCTTAACGGTGTCAACCTGGAGATCCCGGCCGATAAAGTAACGGCCATCGTAGGGGTGAGCGGAAGCGGTAAAACCACACTGATCAAACTACTCCTGGCATTTTACCCTCCAATCGAAGGAGAGATCAGGGTGGGTGATACCACGCTTCAATCCCTCAGCCAGCAGATATGGAGGAGAAGGTGCGGTGTGGTTATGCAGGACGGATTTATCTTCTCGGATACCCTTGCCAGGAACATAGCTCTGGGAGAGGAGTACATTGATACAGACCGCCTGCTGCAGGCAGTAAAGATGGCCAATATCAAGAGTTTTATCGAATCTTTACCGGTAGGATACAATACTAAGGTTGGCTCAGGGGGACAATCACTGAGCGGGGGTGAAAAACAGAGGATACTGATCGCACGTGCGATCTATAAACAGCCGGAATTCTTGTTCATTGATGAAGGAACCTCGTCCCTGGATGCTGAAAACGAGAAGGTGATCATAGACAACCTGCAGGAGTTTTTTGCAGGACGGACCGTAGTTGTGGTCGCACACCGGCTGAGTACGGTCAGGAATGCCGACCAGATCGTTGTGCTTGACAAGGGAAAGATCGCTGAAGTCGGCAAACACGACGACCTGATAAAGAAAAAAGGCAGTTATTATAACCTTGTAAAAAACCAGCTTGAACTGGGAACCTGATAAAGGGGCTGAAACTATTGAGAGATATTATGCCGGAGAAGGAAATAAATAAAATTGAGATCCGGAGCGAAGAGATCCAGGATATCCTGGGTCAGATACCACACTGGATCATCCGTTGGGGAACGGTGGTCATCCTGCTTACGGTCCTTGTATTGCTTGCAGGCAGCTGGCTGTTTCGCTATCCTGATATCAAACGGGCGAACATCGTTGTTACTACGGAGAACCCACCGGCTACGCTGGTAGCCCGGTGCGACGGTCAGATTGAAAGCCTGTTCGTCAGTGACAGCCAGTTTGTGAAGATCAATGCCCATCTTGCCGTAATTGAGAATCCTGCCTCTTATTCGGATGTGATCAGCCTCCGCTTCGATATTGAAGAGATCCGGACAACCATTACCCGGCTGGAAAGGGATGAGTTCATTACCCTTAATAATAATTATACCCTGGGTGAAATACAATCCGCTTATGCAGAGTTTGTAAACTGTTACCAGGACTATTTCCAGTTCCTGGACCTGGATTACCATGCCAAGACCATCCGGTCAAAGCAGGAGGAGATCCGCAGGTACAAGCTGTATTCCGGCCGCCTGAAAAGTCAGAGCAATATTCTGCGCCAGGATTTTGAGCTGACCATGCGTCAGTACAGCCGGGATTCTTCCATTTATGCCCAGGGCCTGAGCGCAGAGGCAGACCTTGAACGGTCCCTGCAGGCAAAGCTGAAGAAACAACTGAGTTACGAGGAATCGAATGCAAGGCTGTCGGAAACGGAAATTCAGATCTCACAACTGAATCAGCAGGTACTCGATCTTGAATTAAAGGCACGTGAGGAGAAGGAGCAGAAGCAGGCAAATATCCGGGAGGCCTTTAACAAACTGATTGCCCGGATAGACATCTGGGAACAGAAATATCTGCTGGAAGCTCCCATCAATGGAGTTGTGACGTTTACAAGGTACTGGAGCGAGAACCAGAATGTGAGGACAGGAGACAAGGTGCTTACTATCATTCCGTCTGACCAGGGGGATATCATCGGTAAGATCAACCTGCCGGTTGAAGGATCAGGGAAGGTAAAGACCGGTCAGCAGGTGAACATACAATTTGCCAATTATCCCCACCTCGAGTATGGTATGGTAAGGGGGGTCATCCGTACCATAAGCCTGGTCCCCGACGACCAGCAATATGCTGTGGAGGTCAGACTTCCGGACGGATTAACCACCTATTATGACATTGAGATCCCTTTCAACCAGGAGATGCTTGGGCGGGGGGAGATCATTACCGACGACCGCCGCCTGATCGAAAGGATCTTCTCACCCATACGATCCGTGCTGTCGGAGCAGAGAGAGACCAGGAAAGTATTTGTTAAAACAGAATCTACCGATACGGAATAAGAACCAAAACACTATACAGATGATCCGTTTTATTTCCTTTTTCACCAGGGCACTCGCGTCGCTGATCCTGGCAATACTGTTTGTTTCCTGTGAAAAACAGGCAGAACCACGACCCAATATCTTGTTTATTTTTTCCGATGATCATGCATACCAGGCTGTAAGTGCCTATGATTATGAGATCGGGGAATTTGCACCGACACCGAACATTGACCGTATCGCCGGCGACGGGATTCGATTCGACCGCTGTTATGTCACAAATTCGATCTGTGCCCCCTCACGTGCTACGATTTTAACGGGTATGCACAGCCATCTGAATGGCATCCGGACCAACCGTGACCATTTCGATACTACCATGCTTACTTTTCCCCGGATCCTTCAGTCCGGCGGTTACCAGACTGCAATAGTGGGGAAATGGCATTTGAAAACAACTCCCATGGGATTTGATTACTGGGAGGTACTCCCGGGGCAGGGCCACTATTATAATCCGGATTTCAGGACCCCTGCCGGCATGATCAGGGAAAAAGGTTATGTAACGGACATAATTACCGATAAGGCGCTGAACTGGCTCAAGGAAAAGAGAAACCCTGAGAAACCCTTCATGCTTATGCTTCAGCACAAGGCTCCCCACAGGGAATGGGAACCGGGTCCCGCTCAGCTCGGGATGTTCGAAGATGTGGAGTTCCCGGAACCTTCAAACCTTTTCGATGATTATAAAGGGCGTGGGACTGCTGCCAGGGAACAGGATATGACCATTGAGAAAACAATGCGGATAGCCGCTGACCTGAAGATGTGGGGGGATGAGGAGAGAAATAGCTGGTGGGAACACACGATTGGAAGGATGGATGATGATCAGAGATTGGAATGGGATGCCGTTTATGATCCCATCCGGGAGAAATTCCTGGAGGCGGATCTTTCGGGAAAGGAACTGGTGAGCTGGAAATACCAGCGCTATATGAGGGATTACCTGGCCTGTATCCAATCCGTCGATGAAAATGTAGGGCGCGTACTTGATTACCTTGAGGAAAGCGGACTGGCAGAAAATACAATAGTACTATATAATTCCGACCAGGGATTTTACCTTGGAGAGCATGGTTGGTTTGATAAGCGCTTCATGTATGAGGAATCCTTCCGGACCCCGCTCCTGGTCAGATGGCCCGGTGTGACGGATCAGGGACAGGTAAACGGGGAGATGGTGTCAAACCTCGACCTGGCACAGACCTTTCTTGATATTGCCAAATTGGAAGCACATGAACAGATGCAGGGAGAAAGCTTTGTTCCCCTGTTGAAAGGAAAAATTCCCGGTGACTGGAGAAAAAGCCTGTATTACCATTATTATGAATTTCCTGCCGTACATTCCGTGAAAAGACATGAAGGGGTCGCTACAAAACAGTATAAACTTATCCATTTTTATGATCTGGACGAATGGGAATTTTATGACCTTGAAAAAGATCCGAATGAAATGCAAAGCGTGTTCGACCACCCGGATTATCAGGACCTGATCCGGGAACTTAAAGAAGAACTGAACAGGTTGAAAGAACAATATGCTGTCGTTCCCCCCGATTAGGTTTAGGACTGTAAGTTCCAAACTATTTTCAGATGTACTGGTTGAGGATGGATTCGTAGAGTTCCTGCCTGCCGCTGATCTGTACGGGTTCTCCGTTTTTCAGAGCAAGCTCGCGAAGGTCTTCAAGGCTGAGTTTGCCGGCTTCAAATGCTGCACCGTCGCCGCTGTCGAATGAGGCATATCTCTCCTTTCTCATTTTCAGGTAATCCGAATCGGTACGGATCCTGTCGGCTGCAACAAGCGCACGGGCAAAGGCATCCATCCCGGCGATGTGGGAGATGAAGATATCCTCCAGGTCGGTGGAGTTCCTGCGGGTCTTGGCATCAAAATTGACTCCCCCGGTACTGAAACCGCCTGCTTCCAGGATGACGAGCATGGATTCCACGAGTTCGTAAATATTGACAGGGAACTGGTCGGTATCCCAGCCGTTCTGGTAATCGCCGCGATTGGCATCAATACTTCCAAGCAATCCAGCATCAGCTGCTACCTGCAGATCATGCTGGAATGTATGTCCGGCAAGGGTGGCATGGTTCACCTCGATGTTCAGCTGGAAATCCTCCGCAAGTCCATATTTGTTCAGGAAACCGATAACGGTGGCGGCATCAAAATCATACTGGTGTTTGCTGGGTTCCATGGGCTTGGGCTCGATGAGGAAAGTCCCTTTGAATCCCTGATTACGCGCATAATCGCGTGCCATGGTTAAGAAGCGTGCCATGTGCTCGATCTCGCGCTTCATGTCTGTATTCAGAAGTGACATATAGCCTTCGCGCCCGCCCCAGAAAACATAGTTCTCTCCTCCGAGCTCGATGGTTGCATCGAGAGCATTTTTCACCTGTGTTCCGGCCCAGGTGACCACAGAGAAATCAGGATTGGTGGAAGCCCCGTTCATATATCTCTTATGTGAGAAAAGGTTGGCCGTTCCCCATAAAAGCTTCACACCCGAATCTGCCTGTTTCTGTTTGGCATAATCAACGATGGTCTGAAGGCGCTTTTCGGATTTTGCAATTGAATCTCCCTCATCCACGAGATCAAAATCATGGAAACAATAAAAGGGGATGCCCATTTTGGTGATGAATTCAAAAGCCGCATCCATTTTTTCCTTTGCATTCAGTATGGGATCGGATTGGAGTGACCAGGGGAATATTTTGGTGCCGGGACCAAAGGGATCTCCGCCTGTACCGGTCAGAGTATGCCAGTAGGCAACGGCAAAACGAAAATGGTCCTTCATGCTTTTGCCGGCAACGATCCGGTTTTCGTCATAATGCCTGAATGCCAGGGGATCTTTAGATGATGCCCCTTCATATTTAATTTTCCCTATGCCCGGGAAGAATTCCTTGTCTCCGGTTAAATAGTCCATAAATCAGTCATTTAAATTTTACATGTATATTATCACCTTCACTTCATTCAATGGCTTTATTTAGTTCCGCAAGCCATTTTTGGTAAGCCTCCTGGTATTGTTCCTTATCCCTGGAAGCAGGCTCGACGACTTTAATCTTTTTCAGGCTGCTGAAAGCGCTTTCGAATCCTGAATAGTAACCACATCCTACACCGGCTCCCTTGGCCGCTCCCTGAGAACCATCCGTATCGTACAGTTCTATCATGGCACCCGTGAGTCCCGCAAGAGACTCCCTGAAAACCGGACT
>JAUVKJ010000041.1 GCA_030592145.1 Bacteroides sp. | reverse complement strand
CCTTTTAAGCCAAAGAAAAAAACCAGGGCATCGGTGGCCCGTGAAAGGGGACTAGAACCCCTGGCAAAGATCCTGATGAAGCAACAGGAGGTGATGATCGAAAAAAGGGCTGAAGAATATATTTCGGACGAGGTCGGATCTGTAGAGGATGCCCTTCAGGGAGCCCGGGACATCATTGCCGAATGGGTGAACGAAAACAAGCGGTCCCGGGAATCCATCCGAAAACTTTTTGGAAGGTCTGCAATTATCGAATCAAAACTTGTTAAGGGAAAAGAAAAGGAGGGCATCAAATACAAGGATTATTTTGAATTCTCCGAACCGCTCAACCGCTGTCCGTCTCACCGCCTGCTGGCCATGCTCAGGGGCGAAGACGAGGGGTATCTGAAGATAAGTGTTGTACCCGACCGGGAAGCCGCCCTTATGTTACTCGAAGGTATTTTTGTAAAAGGACACCTCAAGGTTTCAGAACAGGTAAGGGAAGCAGTCCACGACTCCTACAAGCGGTTGCTGCAACCTTCGATAGAGACCGAATTCAGAAAGCTTTCAAAGGAGAAAGCCGACGAGGAGGCCATTAAGGTTTTTGCCGAAAATCTCAGGCAACTGCTTATGGCTGCTCCATTGGGGGAAAAATCAGTGCTTGCCCTGGATCCGGGATTCCGCACAGGCTGCAAGCTGGTTTGCCTGGATCCACAGGGAAACCTCCTGCATAACGAGACCATCTATCCACATGCTCCACAGAACGAGAAGGGGCCGGCGGCCAAAAAGGTTTCCTCACTGATAAATTCGTATAAAATTGATGCGATTGCAATCGGGAATGGAACAGCCAGCAGGGAAACCGAACAGTTCATCCGCAAACTCCGTTTCGACCGGGACTTACAGGTATTCGTAGTGAACGAGAACGGTGCCTCGATCTATTCTGCCTCAAAGGTTGCCAGGGAAGAGTTCCCGGAATACGATGTTACCGTTCGGGGTTCAGTTTCAATCGGGCGCCGGTTGATGGATCCCCTGGCCGAGCTGGTGAAGATCGATCCGAAATCCATAGGAGTGGGTCAATACCAGCATGATGTGGACCAGGGTCGCCTGAAGGAAAGCCTGGACCAGGTAGTGGAAAGCACTGTTAATAAGGTGGGAGTAAATCTGAATACAGCCAGCAAGCATTTGCTGACCTATATCTCGGGACTTGGTCCCACGCTCGCCTGGAATATCGTCGGGCACCGCAAAGAGAACGGGCCTTTCCGCTCAAGAAAGGAAGTCCTGAAAGTAGCCCGGATGGGAGAAAAGGCCTTTGAGCAATCGGCCGGTTTCCTGCGTATCCCCGGTGCAGACCATCCCCTCGACAACAGCGCAGTGCACCCGGAAAGCTACAAAGTGGTTGAGAAAATGGCTTCCGATCAGGGATGCACTCTGCCGGAACTTATCGATACTGAATCTCTGCGAAGCAAGATCCGTCTTGAAAACTATGTAAGTTCCTCTACCGGGATGCCTACCCTGAAAGATATCATGGAGGAGCTTGCCAAGCCCGGAAGGGATCCCCGCTCCCAAATTAAGGTATTCGAATTTGCCCGGGATGTACATACTATATCAGACCTTAAAGAAGGGATGGTGATCCCCGGTATCGTTACCAACATTACCAATTTTGGGGCTTTTGTTGACCTTGGGGTAAAACAGGACGGACTGGTTCATATTTCCCAGTTAGCCGACCGTTTCATCTCCGATCCGAACGATGTCGTGAAGATCCATCAGCACGTGAAAGTGAAAGTACTAAGTGTGGAAGTGGAACGCAAGCGCATCCAGCTTTCAATGAAAGACTTGTAAATCTAATCTACCAGCAGGACCAGGCCTTTTAAATATTCCCCTTCCGGATGGTAAACGCTGACCGGATGGTCGGCCGGCTGGGAAAGCTGGTGCAGGATGCGCACCCGCCGCCCTGTATTGGCTGAAGCTACAAAAACGGACTTTCGGAAATTCTCCCTGCTGACGGCCTGTGAACAGGAGAACGTAAAAAGGATTCCTCCGGGCCGGATCATTCCTATAGCCTTTGCGTTCAGTTTCTTGTAGCCCTGAAGGGCGTTATGAAGAACGTTGTGATGCTTTGCGAACGCCGGAGGGTCCAGTATCACAAGGTCATATTCCTCTTCCGGCGCCCCCAGGTATTTAAAGGCATCGGCTGTGATCCCCCGGTGCCTGTCATCTTCCCCGAAATTAAATGACATATTCTGATCGGCCATCTCAATGGCGTGCGCCGAGCTGTCTACCGTATGCACAAGTTTAGCGCCTCCCTGCCGGGCATAAACAGAGAAACCGCCGGTGTAGCCGAAGAGATTCAGAACCTTTTTTCCGTCGGCATAATCTGCCAGCAACTTCCGGTTTTCGCGCTGGTCAATATAAAAACCTGTTTTTTGTCCCCTTTCAAAGTCAATTATAAACTTATTCCCATGTTCAATAATTTCAGTGTCGCCGGGTCCTCCCAGCAGGTACTCATTCTTCTGTGCGGAAGCATACCGGGAAGGCAGGGTGGATGTGCTCTTGTCATAGATGCTTGTAAGCTTCTCCCCCAGTACCTCTTTCAATCCATTGATAAGGGCATTCCTGTTCCGGTGCATCCCGATGGAATGAAACTGCATGACGGCTGCTCCGTTGTAGAGATCGATGATCAATCCCGGCAGCCCGTCACCTTCCGCATTCACCAGCCTGAAAGCATTGGTTAAGGGATTGTCAGGCAGTCCGAGTCCCCTTCTCGCTCTTACCGCATCGCCCAGGCGCTCTGTAAGAAATGCTTCCCCGATTTCCCGGTCCCGGAACGAAAGGATACGGACGGCTATGGAGCTATCCTGGTAATGTCCCGCCCCCAGGAATTCATCCTTGTTGGAAAATACAAGCACAATATCTCCTTCACCGGGCTCCCCGTATATTTTCTTGATGGCTCCTGAAAAAATCCAGGGATGGTATCTTTTGGCACTCTGGTCCTTTCCCGATTTCAACACTATTCTGACCACTTCCTTCATCTGCAAGTATTATTATTTTAGTGTACGGTTGTCACCTGTTCTTTCATCCCTGCTTTTGCTTTTGAAGTTCCTTGTAGATCCGATAGCATACCCAGGCATCGGTGGCTGCATACCGCATCTGGGCTTCGGTGAGAACTTCAGCATCCCAGTTGGAAAGCTGCTGGGATTTGGAGATCCTGAATCCAAGCACGATCCCTGCCAGCTTGGTAAGTCCCTTGCTCCCGATGCCGAATGCCCCGACATATTTCTGCAGGTCCAGGAATTCTTCCGCTTTGAAAGGCCTGACAGCATTTAATTCGATCAGATCATCATGTACCGCGGCACCCACTTTAAGAATGCGGTCATCCTCCATCAGGCGGATCAGTTCATCCGGGAGGCCAACGGATGCAATACGAATAAGGAATGCATGAAACTGCGTGGAAAACTGCAGAAGTGAAATCACGTTCCTTCGGCCCTTCCTGAAAGCAGGCCGGGTTTCTGTATCAAAACCGAGCACGGCTTCCCTCCGCAGGACCGGAAGGTACTTTTTTACATCTGCCGGCGAATCGATCAGATGGATCTCTCCCTCAAAAGCTTCCAGCGGAAGCTTGTTCAATTCTTCTCTATCGATGGTGGACTGAAACATAATTTAATGGAGAACACGATAGTTCATCCTTTTAACTCAATATTAAGATTAACAGCTTCATTAATAATACCGGATTCTCTGTTTTCATCAAAGCCACATACTTCAGTCATCACCTTCTTTATATCATTTTTATAACGCTTAAAAAACCTTTCATCCTCCGGATAGTATTCCCCTTTTTCATCTCTGGCCCTGAAATAAATTCCGCAAACAAGGGCATATAATATTTTATCCACCGGCATTCTTATCTGGTATCCCTTTTTCAAGGGATAGACCATACGGTCATCTGCTGCAAGTTTCCGGTGCAGGTCACATCCAACCCTGAACATTGTATCTCCCAGAGATCTGTTCTGAAACCTGTACAGTAAATCATCTATATGATCTAATAGTTTCCCGGGGGTAAATTCGCCCGGATAGGTTTTGCACAGGATGGCGGATGATTGCTGCATGACATTCCACACAAAATCATTTACCTTTCTGTCAGCCAGAACCTCGTAGATGTAAATTGCCCCGGGATTGGATAAATAGCCATACCAGGCGGCAGCGGCATGCCCGAGATTATGGATAAACAATTTCCTGTCGACCCAGGCAGCTATGTTTTCTTTCGGAGCCAGGTCTTCTATCCCGGGAATGGGATTTTTAAATGCCTTCCGGTCAACGATCAGGCTATTATAAGGTTCTGCAAAGACCTGCAGGATATTTTCCTCTGTGTCTTTCCGGCTCATGATGGGCACCATCTTGCCAATACTGGTCTCTACCAGTCCCACGAGCTTTTCGAACGGATACTCCGGGGGCAGGTATTTCAGAAGCTCATTTTTCATAAACCGGGCAGCATCTTTCATATTCTCAGCCAAAATTATGTCAAGGGCATAATTACCATGCTTATTTCTTCTTTCCAGTAATCCCTCTGCCAGTGTTTTGACGATACCCGGAATAGCATTTTTACCAACAGAGACAGCCAGGATATCAGCATCCGCGATTTCCCCGGCAATTTTTTCCTGATCCCCTGCATAGACTCCGCGGACATGTTTTATGGTGATTCTTTCTGTGGTTTCTCCCTTAATGATTACATCATAAGCGTTAAACTCATTCAGGGCACGAATGATCTCCGGGCTGATGTCAACAAAGACCACCTCGTAGCCTGCGCGTCCAAACACCTGGGCAATGAATGAACGGCCTATTTTACCGGCTCCGAACTGTACGAGCTTTTTCAATGGTGATAAGGCATTTTATTCTATCGATAGTATAATCTGAATGTCAATGGTTTATCCAAGATCCGGACCGCCCCGAACACATCATTATCAAAGGCAATTATTTCAGGAATCATATCCGGTTTTCCGGCAGGGATAGCATCCGGCTTTTACGTTTTGCTTACTTTTATATGCGTTTTTCGAATAAATATTGAAAGAATCGATATAAAAAACAACAGTGTGTGCAAGCTTAAATCGACCCTCATATTATAGAGCACAGATGGTATCAGGTTGAAAAGTGTAAGCAGAAATACGATCAGGGACATGCAGGAAAACACAATAATCTCAATTCCGGGTTTTCTTTTTGATATTACTCCGACAATGATAATGGGAGCAATCATGGAAGTTCCTGCAAAGCTCATTCTTGCCAGCAATACCAGCTCATCGCTCATCTGAGTGGAAAATACAAAAACAATCAAGGCAAATACAAACAGTGCAATTTTTGTCCATCTGAAGTTTGTCTTTTCATCACGGCTCAGTAATGACCTGAACTCTGAACCAAGGGCAAATAACTGTGCATTCGAGGTTGAAAGAACTGCGGCGAACAAACCCACAATTGCAAGGGCGGCAATGACTCCGGCCTGATCGAATAAAAGGGCATTCTGAATAAATTCCTGTGTGGGTAACCCGGGATATCTAACAGCACCGGACATGCCGATCAGGGCGGTTGCAATAAATACGACAATCGCAATCAGTCCGACACCTGCCGCCATCTTGTAGGTTTCTTTCATGTTCTTCATGATCACGATACGGGACGAAAACTGGGGTTGTGTCACCGGTAATAAAATAATGGCAAGGAAAGATGCAAGCAGGAATTGTACTGTAAACAGGTTTTTTGGCCCGGGGACAGATAAAAGAGAGGCATCGACTTGCTGAACCTGATCAAAGAGTTCTTTGACATTGCCAAAATAACGTACTGAATTGTATCCGATAATGGCAAGAACGGTAAGCAATAATACAGCCTGAATGGCATCACTGAAAATAATGGCTTTCAGTCCGCCGATTTCACTGTAAATGATCATTACCCCGATAATAACAATTGCCCATCCGTAAGGCGGCAGCGCATTCGGGAATATGGCAGTGAAAAACATCGAGATGCCCCGTATCTGTATGGCAACGTAAGGAATCAAAAAAATAAAAGCGGCTATAAATACAACATAACCTGCCCACCTGGTTTCGAAAATCCTGGACATCATACCGGCCATACCCTTGTAACCAACCTCACGAGCCTTTTTCCGCAGTTGAAATCCAAACCAGAACATCATGAAGAACATTACCCCGTCAGCGACGGGAAGAAATATCCAGGCGCCGACACCATGAACCCTGAAAAAATCAGGAACCCCGATGAAAATAAATGCACTGAACAGAGCAGCCGCGTATGTTAATATCCCCAGCAAAGCACCAATGTTTGAACCGGCAAGCATAAAATCATCTATACTCTTATTCTTTCTTATGGCTTTTAAAGAGACAAAAACCAGCAGAAGAACAAAACCAATACTGAATATCCAGAACCACTTAATCATTTTCTTCCTCCCTGAATATTTTTGAGTGAACTGATACGCCGATAATAATCAGCAAGAAAAAGAAAAAATATACCAGCATACCTACCCAGAGCGTATACGGCAGTCCGAACAATTCCGGTGTAAATATCCCTTTCGGGATGACCAGGGGAGTGAAAACAAGAACCGATAGAATGAAAAGGGTGATCAGGGTTAATCCCCAGATAATCTTTTTACTTTGCATATGCATGATTTGTTGTTAAATTTTGTCATAAAAACTGTAAACAATATCGCCTCCCAAAATAGTTTGTTCTACCTGAATGTACCGTATACTGTCTACCGGACAAGTTAAATAGTCCGTTGAGATTACAATCATATCTGCCAGTTTACCGGGCTCGATTGATCCCTTAATTTCTTCATCAAAGGTGCCGTAGGCGTTATTGATGGTATACATTTTCAGTGCTTCTTTCCTGCTGATAGCTTCATCAGCACATATGACCGTTCCTCTTTCAGTGGTCCTGGTAATCAGGACCCACATTCCAAGAAACGGATTATAGGGATTGGTTGAACTGTACGAATCAAATTTCACCATATGGTCTGAACCTCCGTTAAGAATCATTCCTTTTTCGATCATTGATCTGGCGGGCAGGAAGGTTTTAATGCGTTCTTCACCGAGGATGTATTTCATCGCATCTGCATCCTTATAAAACCAGGCCGGCTGCATATCGGATATTATTCCCATTGCTGCGCAACGATCAATGGCATCACGGGTGAAAAAGTTGCCATGAATTATTGAGTGACGTTTCTCCTTAATGGATGCCTCCCGGTTTGCATTTTCATAAGCATCCAGAAACAGGTCAACCCCTCCCCCGCCGGTAACATGAGCGGTCATTTTCCAGCCTGTTTCATTCGCAGCGGAAACCTTCCCGAATAATTCATCTTTACTGATTATCAGTATTCCACGATACCCGGGGTCATCAATGCCGTAAATTTCTTTAGCCTTCAGTCCCCATGGCTGGCGAAGATATGCCGTTCCGGTCAGAATGCCGCCGTCTATACTTGTTTTCAGCTGGCATATTTTTACCCATTCATCGCCGAAGGGACTGTAAAATCCCATGTTAATCAATTCATCTAAAAATTGCTCACGCGATTCGTAATCCGGTGTCCGGACAGTCAGGTTAATCCTGATTGGCAGCCGGTTCTGATTCTTAAGATCAAGATATTTCCGTATCCCGGCCTGAGTGGTCTGGGTGGCGTCTGTAATACCCGTAAGACCTACCTGGTTATAACGCCTGATCATCTTCTCCAGGGCATCCAGCTCCTGCTCGTAAGATATAGTCCGGACAGGCATGGTCTTCTTTATCAGTTTGAACGCCGACGATCGAAGAATCCCGTTTGGCTCACCGGTCTCAGGGTCCTTTAAAATACCGGGATGTTTTGTATTCCTGTCAATACCGGAGTTGCGCAATGCACAGGAATTAATCATTCCGCCATAACTGCCGTTTAAAAATACCGGGTGATCCGGTGCTACAAGGTCGAGCTCATCTTTTGTGGGTTGCCGCATTTCTTTTATTCTTGTCGGAAAAAACTTGGGATGAATTATCCACTCGCCTTTTTCTTTTTCTTCTGCCTGCTGCTTAATATACTCCAGCAATTCCCGGAGTGTATGCACATCGGGAATTTCTTCAGATAATTCACTTACTGCAGCCATCAGAGGGTGAAGATGCGCATCGATCAATCCCGGTAAAACGGTTTTCCCGTGAAGGTCAATCTTTTTTGTATTCGGGCCGGATAACTTACGAATTTCAACACTGGAACCCACCCTTATAACCCTGTCACCTTTTATTGCAACTGCTTCAGCTATTGTGAAATCCTTATCAACAGTAATAACCTTACCGTTAAATAAAATGGTATCGGCGTCATAGCTGTCGGTGCATGATGCCAGCACAACAGCAAGGAAAATAACGTTTAAAAAAAATTGTTTAGGCATGGTGCTTATTTTATTTTCTGTTACGAAGTTCTATATGCGGATTCTGACCATATTCAATAGTAACCATATCCCCGTCATTCAGTATTGAAAGACGCGCTGCTTCAACTACCAATTCATTTATAAAGCTGTTAGCAGGTGTTGCAATAATTCCCTTTTTATCAACATCTTTAATCATTTGCCGCCTTTTATCAAGAGATTCATTACTTGATAATGCAAGTACTTCCTTTTCAATTTTATGAGCCATATTAATGGTAGCTGAAACTGACTCATAACCATATCCTATTGGTTTGAGTCCCTCGCCTTCCCATGGAACCAGCTGGAAAAAATCAGGGCTTACAAAATTAAAACTTGATCCGGCACATCCTATCCCGTCCAGATAAGCGTGCTGCACCCCTCTGTAATGATCATCATGTTTTATCATGCCTGTTTTACCATCACCTTCAAAAAACATTTGCAGGTTTTGTTCATTGCTTCCTGCTCCTTCATCAGGATATCCCAAACCATCCGTTACCGATAACAAAGCACCGTTTTCAAAACGGACCCTGCCATTAGCCCACATATAACCTTCATTACCATTGGGGAATTTACCTTTAATGCCCGATACTGAAACTTCAACGGGTTTCAAACCAGTAATAAAGTATACCAGATCAACATAATGGCATCCAACATACACAAAGGGATCTGTTTTGTCGCATGTGAACCAGTTCTGAAAGTTTGATGATCTGTAAAAATAAGGTTCAATCATTTTTGCTTCACCCATAGTAAATTCACCAAACTGTTTCAGTTCATAGCCCTTTTTAGCCATTAATGACCTGCCGTCAAATCGTTTATGGTACTCAACCCCGATAAAGAGCCCCTTTTCATATGCTATTTTTTCAATCTCCACGGTCTGCTCGTATTTCAGCACAAGGGGTTTCACACATAAGATGTGCTGCTCGTTTTTCAGGGCTTCAAGAACTACCCCATAATGAAGCTGATCGGGCATGGCTACAATGACGACCTGACGGGGCTTCATGCCTGCAATTACCTCCTTGTACAGATCCGGGAATTTCTTATTCTCAGGTTCGGACAGAGGGGGACTTGCCACAAAATCCTGGTCAGGAAATGCCTGCCGGATCATGGCGCTCCTTTTTAAATCATTCAAAGGAGCAGAATCAAGCGAACATACATTAATGTTTTTAACAATGCCGGATCTCTGCAGGTGATAAACCGATGGTAAAATCAGATCATGGGAGATCATACCTCCGCCAACTATTGTAACATCCAGTGGATTTAGTGAATTCTGTGCTGCCATATCTTATTTTCCTAAAATTTCGTCACAAGCCTCTTCCAGAACATTAATGCCTTCAATTAAAGCCTCTTTGCTAATAACAAGGGGAGGAGAGATTTTAATACATTCGCCG
>JAUVKJ010000245.1 GCA_030592145.1 Bacteroides sp. | reverse complement strand
GGGGAATGATCACCTGATCACCCGTGCCCTGAATATGATCTTTATCGAATTCGGATCAGTCATCGATACGGTCGGTGAAGACCCCGGGATCCGGAAAACCGTATTGCTGAGTACTTCGCCCTACAGCCGGCAGGTTTCTGTCCCAATCCAGGTGAGCCTGCGCGAAACGGAACAGCGTCCGCGGCAGACAGAATATAACAGGTCCCATCTTCCACTGGGAGTACTCCTCGAAGGGGAATTTGAATCGGTTTTCACCAACCGTTCCGTGCCGGCGGTTCAATCCGATGGTACGGTAAGCATACGGGAGAAGAGCGAACCGACACGGATGATCGTCATTGCAGACGGCGACATTATCCGTAATGAGGTGACGGAATCACCCAATGGTCCCATGATCGCTCCCCTGGGTTTTGACAAGTATACTTCGCAGACATTCGGGAACAGGGAATTCATCCTGAATGCTGTTAACTACCTGACTGACCAGACCGGTCTGATGCGCCTGAGGGGACGGGAATTCAGGCTCCGCCTTCTGGACCGTGAAAGGATCCGGAAGGAAGCCGGCAAATGGAAACTGGTCAACACCCTGCTGCCTGTGCTTATTGTGATCCTGTTCGGTGTAGCCGTGTATTTTGAGCGAAGGAGGAAATACGGCAGAACCACAGGATAAAGTAAGCGAGATGCCATAACCCGATGAAACGAAACCGCATATACCTGATCTTGCTGGGGGTTCTTGCAGCCTTCTCACTTTATCTCTTCCTGAACCGGAGGTCGGGAACCTACGCACCTTCACAGCATGAGTTTGCCGTAATAGACACAGGCAGGGTGGAGTCCGTACTGATCTCTGCCGCGGAACAGCAGGTGAGCCTTTTCAGGACAGGCGGGAGCTGGCAGGTAAACGGTATGCCCGCAAGGAAGGAATCGATACTGGGCATGCAGGTCCTGATTTCCAGGCTTGAAGTTGAAGCTCCCGTTTCCGGGTCGCACGATAAAAGGATCCGGACGGGACTTGAGGAACAGGGCACAGAGGTCAGGATCGGCATGAAGGATGGCCGGACTAAAAGCTACCGGGTGTTCTTTGACAGCCTTTCATCTTCCACATTCATGATGCTTGAGGGCTCCGGCATTCCCTTCCGGGTCAGGGTCAGGGGATACCGGCAGACCAACCTGGCGGAACTTTTTGCGGCTAACCCCGGGTACTGGAGAGACAATGTGATCTTTTACCATCTGCCGAAGGATATCAGGTACGTATTCGTCCGGGATAATTCAAATGCCGGCAAATCCTTTCACCTGGCCAGGAATGAAGAAGGGGACTTTGAAGTTGCCCCCGGAATAGTTCCCGGATCGTGGACGCCAGCCAGGGAGGAGAGGGTCAGACAGTACCTCGGGTATTTTTACAATGTACGGTTTGATTCTTTCCTGGATCCATCCGCGGATACCCTGCAGCACTTTGAAGATCCGGATATTATTCTGACCATGGAGCTTATGGACGGGAAACGGACCACGCTGCAGTTATTTCCGGTTTACCGGATCAATGAAATGGGCGACAGGCAGCCTGAATATGACAGGTTATATGCACGGATCGGCAGGGGAGAGGAATGGCTTGTTTTAAAATATATGGAGATCGACCCGCTTCTGAAGGAATTTGACTATTTTGCAGGTCTGTAAAAAATGAAATCCGGGTGCAAGCCGTCTGAGTTTTTTTTCGTATAATTGATATTTAATTCCCATCGCAAGTTGCATTCGACCATTGAAAGTAAATTATATAACGTATGAAATTTGTTGTTTCCAGTACCGACCTTTTATCTCATTTACTAAATGCAGGCAGGGTTATCAGCTCAAAGAATACTCTTCCAATTCTTGATAATTTTTTATTTAAGCTGGATAGCAATGAACTGGAGATCACAGCCTCCGATCTGGAGTCGACCCTGATCACCAGGATCAAGCTTGAGAATACCTCTGACAGCGGGAGCATAGCCATTCCTGCCCGGATACTGACAGACACCGTGAAGGAATTTCCCGAGCAGCCTCTGACCTTTGAAATAGATCTTGCCAAATTATCTATTGTGATCAATTCGGAGAATGGAAAGTTTACCATCGTCG
Organism: Bacteroides sp.; assembly: GCA_030592145.1. GTDB lineage: Bacteria > Bacteroidota > Bacteroidia > Bacteroidales > SM23-62 > SM23-62. The sequence continues at coordinate 1,530 of JAUVKJ010000245.1, read as the reverse complement.
GACAGAATGCAAGCGATTTCCCGCAAATGCCGGTAATTAATGAAGAGTCAAAATCGACTGTCGAGATGCAGGCAGAGGTTCTTTTTAACGGCATCAACAAAACCCTTTTTGCCACGGCAGATGATGAACTCAGACCTGTCATGAACGGGATCTTCATTGAGCTCTCGACCGACGATCTTACCTTTGTTGCGTCCGATGCTCATAAACTGGTCCGTTACAAGCGCACAGACGCCAAGGCGGATGCCGCCGCAGCTTTCATACTCCCGAAAAAACCGGCATCTCTTCTGAAGAACGTATTGCCCGGGGAGGAGAATCCCGTGAAAGTGGAGTTTGACGATAAGAACGCTTTTTTCTCTATGACCGAATACAAACTCGCATGCCGGCTGGTGGAAGGCAATTATCCAAGCTATAATTCCGTGATTCCCACGGAAAATCCGAATAAACTGAGCATTGATCGTGTGGAATTCTACAATTCGCTAAAACGGGTGTCGGTGTATTCCAACCAGGCAAGCAACCTGGTGAAAATATCGCTCAAGGGAAACCAGATGACGGTTTCCGCACAGGACATAGACTTTTCAATATCGGCTTATGAAAGGCTGAATTGCCAGTATGAAGGAGAGGACCTGGAGATAGGTTTCAAATCTACCTTCCTTATAGAGATACTATCCAACCTGGGCTCCACGGATGTGATAGTTGAATTTTCCGATCCTACGAGGGCAGGCATACTGCTGCCGGCAACCACAACGAACGAGGCTGAGGATGTGCTGATGTTGCTGATGCCCATGATGATTAACGCGTAACCCTAATCACCAATATATTAACCTGAAAACCCGGCAGTCTTTTTCTGGCCGGGTTTTTTCTTAAAAAAGATATATGGAACTACAGATTAAAAATCCAATCGTTTTCTTTGACCTTGAAACAACCGGGATCAACGTGGCCAGTGACCGGATCGTAGAGATCTCCTGGTTGAAAATTCTGCCTTCCGGGCAGGAATCCAGTAATACACAGCTGGTTAATCCAACCATTCCTATTGATCCCAAAGCTATCGAGATCCATGGCATCTCGGATGAGGATGTAAAGGATCAACCGACCTTTAAGGAGATAGCAAGATCGTTGGTAAAGGAATTTGAAGGCTGTGACCTTGCAGGATACAACTCGAACAAATTCGATATTCCCCTGCTGGCAGAGGAATTCCTGAGGGCAGAGGTTGATTTTGATATGAGCAAACGTAAGTTTATCGATGTGCAGGTGATTTTCCACAAGATGGAACAGCGCACGCTCATTGCTGCATATAAGTTCTATTGCAATAAGGACCTGAAAGATGCTCACAGTGCCAGGGCGGATACCCTGGCCACCTATGAGGTACTGAAAGCACAGCTTGACCGGTACGATGAACTGGAAAACAATGTGGAATTCCTTTCCGGTTTCTCGGTTCAGAAACGAAATGTTGATTTTGCCGGCCGGATCATTCTCAATGACCAGGATGTCGAAGTATTTAATTTCGGAAAGTACAAGGGAGAGTCCGTCGAG
>JAUVKJ010000225.1 GCA_030592145.1 Bacteroides sp. | reverse complement strand
CATCACGCTGAACAAGCTGAAACTCAGCATATTCCAGCCCTACCTTGCTAAATTTATCAGCAATCTTGAGGGGATGTCCAATGGAATTATTCAAATCACCGGATCGCTTGACGAACCGGTGATGAATGGAGATATCAGTATTCAGAAAACATCCTTTGTGCTGGATTACACTCAGACCGAATTCAGCCTGTCAGACAGGGTAGAGATTAAGAATAATAATTTCATTTTTAATGACATTGAAGTTTTTGATAAAAAGGGAAGCCGGGCCATGTTGAATGGAAGCATTAAAACCAATTACCTGAGAGACATTGAATTCGACCTGGACCTTCAGGCAGATAATTTCAGCTTCCTGAATACCAGGGAAACCCATAACCAGATGTACTACGGGGATGCCGTTGCAAGCGGGCGCCTCGGGCTGACCGGCTCACCGGGAAATATGCGGCTGGTTATTTCGGCCCGCACGAACCGGGGCACCCATGTATTCATTCCCATCAACCAGGGACGTGACATCCAGGAGAACAACTTCATAACTTTTATCCGGACAGACCCGGAAAAAGTAAGGGAAGAATCGGAACAAGAATATTCGGTAGACCTGGGCGGATTTGTCCTCGATTTCAACCTGGAGATAACTGAGGATGCCATAACGGAGATCATCTTCGACCCCCAGGTAGGAGACATCATGCAGGGCAACGGGAACGGGAACATTCAGTTCAGCTTCGATCCACAGAACAGCTTTCAGATGTTCGGGGACTATACCATTGAGCGTGGTGAATACCTCTTCACCCTTCAGAACATCATCAACAAAAAATTAAGGATCCAGAGGGGAGGGAATATCTCCTGGAACGGCGATCCAACCTCTGCCCTCATCAACATGCACGCTATATACAATGCCAAGGCTGCACCCGGGGTGCTGGTGCCGGATCCCCCGGAACACCTGAAAAAGAGGATGCCCGTGGACTGCCACCTGATCATGGAAGGCAACCTGCTCAGTCCCCTGATCAGCTTCGACATAATCCTGCCCACTGCAGAAGAAGAGACCAGGAATGTGGTAAGAAATGCCATCACCACGGATGAGGATCTGACAAAGCAATTCCTCTCCCTTCTGGTCATAAACAATTTCTCTTCGGTTGCCACTTCAGCCGGAGGATCCACCGGAAGTACCGGGGCAGGAATGGCCGGCGTTACGGCCAGCGAGCTCCTGTCAAACCAGCTAAGCAACTGGCTTTCCCAGATCAGCAATGACTTTGACATCGGGGTCAATTACCGTCCGGGGGATGAGATCTCCAGCGACCAGGTGGAGGTGGCGCTGAGCACCCAGATCTTTGATGACAGGGTGAGTATCCATACCAATGTTGACGTTACCACCGATAATAAAACGGCCACAACGGGACAAAAAACCTCGACCATTGCCGGTGATTTCGATGTTGAGGTCAAACTGACCGACAACGGCAGATTGCGTCTGAAGGCATACAATCGCTACAATCACGATCAGCTGTACAAGACCGCCCCCTACACCCAGGGAGTGGGCTTCGTTTACAGGGAGGACTTCAACAGCTTTGGTGAACTCAGACAGCGTTATACGGATGCCATTACAGGAAAGAACCGCAAAAAGAAAAAAAAGGCGAAAGATCCCGATACGGTTGACGATCCTTCCGCCGGAACCGATTAAGCCAGGTACATGCCTGATGTTTGCCGTATTAAAGACTGTGCATAATTATTTTGTAACAGTCTGAAATAATCTGATATCAATCTCGTTTTTTTAATAACTTACAAGCGGATTAAAACCATATTACATGTACCTATTGATACTATTACAGGTTGCAGTCGCAGATTCAACTGACCTGGCGGGGGGAACCCTCAAGATCTCTTTCTTTGAACTGGCCCTGAAGGGCGGCTGGGTGATGCTGCCCATTCTTCTCCTCTCGGTCATTGCAGTCTATATCTTTTTCGAGAGGTTTTTTGCCATTAAAAAAGCCTCACAGATCGATACAAATTTCATGAACCGGATCAGGGATTATATTCATGAGGGCAAAGTGGATAACGCCTTGACACTGTGCCAGTCGTATAATAATCCGACCGCCCGGATGATCGAAAAGGGGATACAGAGAATCGGCAGGCCCCTGGCAGATATTAACGAAGCAATTGAAAATACAGGGAAGCTTGAGATTTACAAACTGGAAAAGGGGCTTCCGACACTGGCCACCGTTGCCGGTGGAGCCCCGATGATCGGGTTCCTGGGAACGGTGATGGGTATGATACGGGCATTTGTCGATATGGCGACGGCCGGAAACAATATTGATGTTTCATTGCTCTCGAGGGGCATCTACACCGCCCTTATCACAACGGTCGCGGGACTGATCGTGGGTATCATCGCGTATTTCGCCTATAACATACTGGTGGCAAGGGTTGAAAAAATGGTAAACATGCTTGAGGCCAACACCACAGAGTTCCTTGACCTTCTCAATGAACCCGTTTCGAAATAAGATTCTATGGCACTCAGATCAAGAAATAAGGTAAGTGTTCAGTTCAGCATGTCAGGGATGACGGATATTGTATTCCTGCTGCTGATCTTTTTCATGATCACTTCCACGCTGATTGCCCCGAATGCCCTGAAACTGTTGCTTCCCCAGAGCAAGCACCAGACCACGGCAAATGCTCTCACAACCGTCTCGATTACCCGCGATGCAAAGTTCTACATTGAAACCACACAGGTCGATATCTCACAGCTTGAGTATGAACTGCAGAGCAGGCTTAAGGATGAACCGGAGCCTACGATCTCCCTGCATGTGGATGAAAATGTGCCCATTAAGGAAATCGTCAAGGTGATGAACATAGCGAAAAACAACAGGTACAAGCTTATCCTGGCCACCTCTCCCAGATAGCTTTCAGCCATGCACAGAAGCAATAGAGGCATAGCAGGAACCGTTGTGTTCCATGGAAGTATCCTGATCTTTGTTATCTTTTTCGGGTTTATGGTTCCCGATCCTCCCCCCGAAGAAGAAGGGATACTGATCAACTTCGGCACCGATGAGACAGGGGCCGGGGACCAGGAACCCATGTTCAGCGAGATCCCGGAAGAAGCCCCGCCACCTCCACAGGAAGCTGCCACCCCAACGGAAAGCACCGAAGAAATCATTTCGCAGGATTTTGAAGAAGCCCCAAGCGTTGAAGCTCAGGAAGAAGTCACACAGGATGAGGTAAAAGATACTCCTGCTGAACAGGTAGTTGCCGATGCCGAGGAAACCCCTCCACCTCCCGAGGAAAAGCCACCCCAGGTGAACGAAAGGGCCCTTTACAAGGGAAGGGCAAACACCGACGAGACATCCGGATCCGAAGGGATCACGGAAGGTGATGGCAACCAGGGAAGCATTACCGGGTCACCCGATTCCGACAATTATGTAGACGGACTCAGCAGCGGCCAGGGGGGCGTTGATTTCAGCCTTAAGGGAAGAAACCCTGAATCCCTGCCCAAACCGGATTACAATGTGCAGGAAGCCGGAAAAGTGGTGGTAAAGATCAGGGTCAACCGTGAGGGAATAGTGACCTATGCCGAAGCCGGCGCCCAGGGAACCAATACCCTGAACAAGGAGCTGCTGGATGCAGCACGCAAGGCCGCCCTGAAAGCCAGGTTCAACCCTAGCCCCGCCGACGCATACACTCAGCATGGCACCATCACCTACCACTTCGTTTTGCAATAAAGTTATTCTAAAATAACAGTTCCGTTAAACTCATTAACTGCTTTATAGGCAGCTATTATGTTTTCCGGTAGAACCTCCGGCAAAATGTTATGTATTGGAGCAAAAATAAATCCTCCATTTTTCGACAGGATTTCGCACCTGTTTA
>JAUVKJ010000051.1 GCA_030592145.1 Bacteroides sp. | reverse complement strand
TCCCAGGCCGGCCGGACTATGGTCATTGTCATGGTGCTCTGGCTGGTCTTTTCGCCCTGCATTTTCTCATCTGCCTTTTTGATGATCTCACGGGCATCCTGTGCATTTACCTGCATCCCTGCAGCCAGCAGGCAGATCGTTGTAATAATTATTGTTCTGTTCATTAGACTATTGTTTAGCAGTACATTTGCAACAGCTTGTTTTTTACTTTTTCCAGGGGAAAATGTTCTGGGTTGGCCATGAACTGGAATCCGATACCGTCAAGCAAAGCACCGAAAAAAATTGCATCGGTCCGGGGGTCTTCAGTCCCGGTTGAAGAGAAATAATCTGTAAGCATTTTTAAATAGGTATTTACTATGACTGCAATTCTTTTCTCAACCAGTTTGAGTACATGAGGCTGAAAAAACAGGTTAAAATACAATCTCCAGTATTGCGGTTCCTTCTTCAGGGCATCAAAAAACTCTTCCAGGAAATACTTCAGTTCCTCCCTGGTCAGGACCCCGTCCTTATTCGGGTCAGCGAACCGGGTCAGGCTGTCAAGTCCACTGAAAATAATGGTTTTGATCAGGTCCTCCTTGCTGTCGAAATAATTGTACAGTAATCCTTTCGATATGCCTGCCCTGGAAGCGATCTTGCTTATGGAAATTACATCGAAGCCTTCACTGGCAAAAAGCTCAAGGGCGGTATCCATGATCTCTCTTTTACGGGTTTCACGGATCTCTTTAAATTGTTGTTCTGTTCTGGGTGACATTTTATGACTGAACGTTTAGTCAAAGATAATATATCATTATCTATTTGTCAAGTATTTCAGGATTTTTTTTGTTTAATTTTGGAAGGGCAACAATAGCAAGTAACTTTTGGCAATTAATTTCGTCTTATAAAGGATAATTAAGGGGAATGACCGTAGAGGAATATAATCGTTGCGTTGAAGACCATTCAGACGGATTGTACCGATTCATTCTGAAAAATATCAGGGATTCCGAAAAGGCCGGTGATATTGTACAGGACAGTTTTGAAAAACTGTGGCGGAAAGTAAGGGAAGTGGCCTATGCGAAATCAAAATCCTATCTTTTCTCCACGGCCTACCATACCATGATCGATGGTATACGCAAGGACAAAAGAATGGAGGATTTCAGCCTGGTTAAGACTGAAACCTGTTCACACGAAAAGCATTACAGCGATCTCCAGGAAATACTCCATGCTGCACTGGAGCGCTTACCGGAGATCCAGCGGACGGTGATCCTGTTAAGGGACTATGAAGGGTATGCATACGCAGAAATTGGTGAGATTACTGGATTAAATGAATCACAGGTTAAAGTATATATCTATCGCGGAAGGGTTTTCCTGAAGGAATACATCGGAAGCCTGCAAGCGGTAATTTAAACAGGCATGAACATCAGCAGAGACAATTACGAGTCATGGTTTCTGGATTACCTCGAGGGTAAGCTGGATGCCGGCCAGGTGCAGATACTCATGAATTTTCTGGAATTCAATCCTGACCTGAGACGGGAGCTTGAGGGTCTTGAGATTACCCGCCTGGAACCCCGTGAGTATGTATATGAACAGAAAGCAGGGCTTCGCAAGCCCGTCAGTAATCTGCACCTGCAGACTATTCTTGAGAATTTCGATGATTTTTGCATCTCAGGAATTGAACAGCAATTAAGTCCGGAAGAGGAAAGCATGCTTCAGGGGATCATTAAGGATTACCCTGAGAAACAGAGAATATACCAGCTTTACCGGTCCACCCTGCTGGAGGCGGATGAGCGAATTAAGTATCCTTGTAAACCAAAGCTAAAGAAAAGGTATATCGACGTTCCCCGGGTACGAATGAGCATTTATTCCGTAGCTGCTGTGGCCGTTCTTATGCTGGCCCTGTCCTCGCTGTTCAGAAACGTGGCGGACAGAAACGCGGCGGACAGAAACGTGATTACTGAAACTACGGATGTTCCCTCCATCACGGGAGAAGCTGAACCTGCCAAAACCGTTACAGGGGAAAAAACCGGAGAAATCCTGGCAGGCGGCGATCGTAGTACGGGAACTCCCGGACCCGGGGAAACCGGTGTAAACACAGACCGCAGCTCAGAGGAAGTCAAACCGGCAGGCCCTTCAGTGTCGGGAGTTAATACCCTGGCAGGCGACTTTTCAATTAAGGATGAACCTGCATTCCCGGAGCCCATACTTATTTCCAGGCTTGAACCCATCGGGGCGGAACAACTTTCGAATCCCGGGAGGGGACAGGAGCACACAATGGATTATCATCTCCGGGGAACCGAATTCGACGATTACCTGAGCTTGCAGGAATATGCCATGCTACAGTTAAGCAAACGGATCTACGGCGATCCGGCAGAAAAGAAATTTTCATTCTGGAAACTTGCAAATGCCGGTATTCAGAGAATTAACAAGTATTCGGAAGAGGACTATTCCCTTGAAAGGAAAACGGATGAAAACGGGAAAACCAGGTGGCTTACATTTGAGACCCCCCTGTTCGGCATTTCCACACCCATGAGAAATCTCAATATTACCCGGTAACTTTTATAGCCCCTTTTCCGTCTTACCTCAAAAAGCAAAACGTTTAACATTAATTCGAGTATTATGAGAAGGATATCTACCATTCTGCTGGCCATTATTGTAACCCTGAACCTGCAGGCCCAGGAAGAGAGTGATACTACCAGTATTGGCATCGGTAAGAAGAACATTGTGACGGTAACCGAAGATGATAATGGGACCAGTGTAAATATAAAGGAGGATTTTATCATCGTGGACGAAATAAACGATACCGTTAGGGTGAAACTGGGGAACAAAGCGATCAGCATCACGGAGGATGGAAATAAAACCACGGTGGAGATCATCGACGAAAAAGATTTTCATAAACATGGATGGAGAAAAAATCCTAACCGTTTCAAGGGCCACTGGTCCGGCTTTGAACTGGGACTAAACAATTGGGTGGACAGTGAAGGCCGGCTTGCCGGGACAAAACCGGAGAATCGCTTCCTGGATCTGAACACGGGGAAGTCCTGGGAATTCGATATTAACTTCATGCAGTTTAACCTTCCATTTGGCAAATCTGTGGGACTGGTAACCGGGATGGGGTCTAAGTGGAACAATTACTGGTTCGACGGGAACAACAACATAATGAAAGACCCGGTGACCGGGGTGATCGTTCCAAGATACCCGCCCGTTGGTATATCCTATGATAAAACCAAGCTGAATACCTTTTACCTGACGGTACCATTGATATTTGAAGTTCATTTTGGTACCAGGAAAAATGGATTTATAGGTGTGGGCGTGATTGGTGACCTGAAACTCTGCTCCAATTCCAAGCTCAGGTATTATGAAGGAGGCAGCAAGCAACGTGAAAAGGCAAAAAGTGATTTCAACCTTTCCCCCCTGCGATATCACCTGACGGCCAGGGCCGGTTACAGGTTCATCAGACTGTTTGCCAATTACAGCATGGTTCCGATGTTTAAAAGCAATATGGGACCAAAGGTGTATCCCGTTACCATCGGACTGACTCTTATTAATTTCAGATAAAGATAACTCAAACTTCAACCACCGGGGGCTGTCTCAAAACAAAACGAGATGACCCTTTTTCTTTTTACTTTCTGAGGATATTAAAACGCCGCTGCATAATTTGCTTCGCAAAAGATGCTAAGGCGGCTAATTCAATATCCTCTTCAAGTTAATAAGGGCCTCTAATTGGCCAGCTTTGCAAGGTTATGAGCCAGGGCAAGTAATCCGGCTTCGATCTTGGTCCCATCCAAATAGACTTCCTTTAAGGTAACATGGCCGGGCTCAATCAGTAGCTGAACTATCTGACCAAATACTTCTTTGAGGACTCCTTAAAAACAATAACTTCCAAAGCGGTTGATGATGTTATATCAAGATTACCAACAATTTAGCTTTTGCTATATATACGTATATTGATTAAAAAAGGCAACTGCCAAAATTTGTTATTCAGAAAATTTTGAAGTGCCGTTTTAATCAAAATGAGTGAAATAAGAAAAAAAAGGGGTTGCCTGCTTATGAGACAGCCCTTTTCCTTATCAGAATTCGATGGTTTTGCTAATTTTATGGCAAAAAAAAACCAGTAACACGTGAGATTATTACTGATAAGCAACAGCACGAATGCGGGTGAAGCATACCTGGAACATCCGATGAAACAGATCAGATCCTTCCTGGGAACCGCTGCGGTGAATGCGGTATTCATTCCGTACGCCGGAGTTACCATTTCTTTCGATGATTATACCGGGAGGGTAAGAGACCGTTTCAGGGAGATAGGGCATGATATAACCTCCGTTCATGAGCTGGCAAATCCGGTGGAAGCTATCGAAAATGCCCCGGCAATTATTGTCGGCGGAGGGAATACCTTCCATCTTGTCAAAATGATGCAGGACCAGGGATTGATCGAAGCCATTCGAAATAAAGTTCTGCAGGGGACACCCTACATTGGCTGGAGCGCCGGCAGCAATGTTGCGTGTCCGAGCATACGTACCACCAACGATATGCCCATTGTGGAGCCATCCGGTTTCAATGTCCTGAATCTTGTACCTTTCCAGATCAATCCCCATTACCTGGATGCCAATCCTGAGGGACACGCAGGGGAAACCCGGGAAATGAGGATCGAGGAATTTATTGAAGCAAATCCGGGTATGTTTGTTGTAGGCTTACGTGAAGGCACAATGTTCCTGGTTGAGGGAGGTTCCATCCGGCTGATCGGCACAAAACCTGCGCGGATCTTTAAAAAGGATTCAGAACCAACGGAGCTCGAACCCGGAGCTGATTGCTCATTTTTATTGTACGAACCTGGTCTGAATAATTTAGTTTTTCACTGATGCGAGTGTTTAGGAAAATCATTGTATTTGCAGTTATTACCGGCGGAATACTGCTGGTTGCAGCCGTCATACTGGGCAGGGTATTTGAGGATGAATTAACGCAATACGTTCTCTCAGGGCTTAACCGTCAGATACGGACAGAGGTTAAGGTTGAAGATGTAAAACTGTCTTTTATTAAAAAATTCCCGAATGCCTCGCTTGAGTTCCGGAATGTTTTTATCGCCTCCGTGCCGGACTTCCATCCTTCTGTTTTCATGGAACTGAATACGGACACCCTCCTGGTGGCAAAAAAGCTTTTCCTGCGTTTTAATGTTCTGAAACTGGTGAAACGCCAGTACATCATCAGGGAGGTACAGGTCCGTACAGGCAAACTGAACATTTTTATTGACCGCTCCGGGAACGGGAATTATTTGTTCTGGGGAAAAAAGGAAGGGAACGGCGATAAAAACTTTCTGCTTGAACTGGAAAATGTAAAACTGACAGATATCCTTGTCCGGTTTGATAACCGGGCCCTGGAGATTTCGATCGGGGGACTGATCGATAAATGTTATTTCAGGGGACAGTTTTCCAGGGAAGCCCATAATATTTCGGCCGGACTGGAAGGTACGCTGCACCATTACAGTAACGAGGGAACTATTTTTTTAAGGGAACAGAGGATATCCTTAACCTCATCTGTATATATTGATCCGCAATCCATTCATATCCAGGGAGGAGACATTAAGATGGCCGGTCAGCACCTGTTGGTCTCGGGAAAAATCCTTCGTCCGAAACCACTGCATTTTGATCTCAGCGTTGAGGGAAAACAACTTGATATGGAAAACATACTCAGGTATCTTGTAATCAGCAATGAAAAATTTCCTGAGGATTTCAGGGCCGGGGGGAACCTTGATTTCAGGGGACAGGTGAAGGGAACCGCCAGCAATACGAAAATGCCGGGGATTGAAGCCATTTTTTCTTTACAGGATGGCTGGCTGAGATCTTCCGGGTTTCCGCAAGAGATCAGGGACATAAGAACCAATGGCAGCTATTCAAACGGGAACCGGCAAGGTCCAAAAACCACATTGATACAGCTGAACAATGCCTCAATGAGACTTGGAAATTCCCGTCTGGGGGGTGATTATTCTGTGTTTAACCTGATCAGCCCAAACTTCAATTATAAGATCAAAGCAGACCTGGATCTGGAAGATATACAAGCCTTTATACCTGGTGATTCAATTATCAAAAGCATGCAGGGAAAGGTTCTCGCAGAACTCCAAATGCAGGGAAATCAGGCTTTGCTTGCGAATTTCAGTAAAGCCGACCTTCTGGATTATGAAATCATGGCAAATATTCACCTGGAAGATGTTTCCATGCAATTCTGCGGAACACCCTTTCATTTCAGCGATTTTTCGGGAGAAGCTGTTTTCACGGATCACCTTAATATCAAGAGCATGAACGGGATACTCGAGGATAACCAGGTAAGTATAAGCGGAAGGGTGGACAATTTCCTGGAATTCCTTCTCACTCCCGGGGTGAATCTCTGGATGGATATTGATTTGTATTCAGAAAGAATGGATCTTAACCATTTCAGAACAATGAATTCAAAGGCTGAAAATGGTGATGAAGGTGACACAATTGTTCTGCCGGACAGACTGTATCTGAAAACAAGATTCTGGTTTGATGAACTGGCAATAAAAGATTTTAGGGCGGAGCAGGTTACCGGGGATCTTATCTACAAGCCCGGGCGGCTCAGCATTAACCATCTTGAACTCCTGTCTATGGGGGGCAGGATTAAGTCAGAAGGGATACTCGAGCAGCAGCAGAATATGCATTTCCTTGTGAAAAGCATGTCCCGTGTATGGTCCGTTGACATAACAGAAGGTTTTTCATCCTTTAATAATTTCGGACAGGATTTTATAGCAGATCGTCATATAAAGGGCTCTCTGTCCGGGATGGTAAATTTTTCTGCCTGTTTGAATGAGAATATGAAAATCAAGAAAGAAACCATACTTGCAGATTGCGATATGGTGGTCAGGAACGGTGAATTGCACGGCTTTGAACCCATGATGAAACTTTCAAGATTCATTGATGTTGAGGAACTCGGCAATGTACAATTTTCAACCCTGCATAATGAGATTTTTATACGGAATCAGGAAGTGGTGATACCGAAGATGGATATACAATCCTCTGCTTTTGAAATCGCGGCATCAGGCATCCATGGATTTGACAAATATTTCACCTATAAAGTAAAAGTAGCCCTGTCGGAACTGCTTTCGAAAAAATCACGCAAACCACGGGAACAGGATTCCGAATTCGGCATTATTGAGGATGACGGACTGGGAAGGGCCTATGCTTACCTGATCATCGAAGGCAGCCCGGAGGGTACCGACATAAGGTATGACAGGAAGGGAGCAGTGCAGAATATCCGGGAGCAGATGAAGCAGGAAAAGCAGGAATTGAAAAGAATACTCAAGGATGAATTCGGAATGTCCAACAAAGATTTAAGCCTGGCCGGTGACAGCACGGCAAGAGATGCTCCGGCCTTTATAATCGAGTGGGAAGAGGACAGGGACAGTCTTTCTGCCGGGGATAAAAAGCCGGGCAATATTTCTGAAAAGGAAAGGTTTATCATTGAGTGGGATGACAATGAAGAAAAGGATAAAAAATAAGAACCAATGGATATTTACTACCGCACACAACGATGGAAACTTTATCTGTTCCTTTTAGCCGCCATCATCGGCGTAGGATCACTGTTGTATACCAACCGGCTGGTCAGGCTGCTGGCTTTTGAAGAAAAAAAGAAGGTTGAATTATGGGCGGAAACAACCCGGCAGCTTGCGGATGTCAGTATAACCGGGATGGACTTCGAATTTCCATTGCGTGTTGTACGGTACAATACCACGATTCCTGTAATCCTGGTGGACCAGGATGAGAACATTACATTCAAAAGGAACCTGGATTCGATTAAAATGGAAAACCCGGAATATTTGAGCAGACAGCTTGAAAAAATGAAAACTGAGAATCCACCGATTGAAGTAGACCTTGGTGAGGGGGTGGTGCACTATGTTTATTACCGTAATTCCATACTGCTGACCAAGCTGACCTATTACCCCTACATACAACTCGGGGTAATCCTGCTTTTCATACTGGTTGCTTATCTTGCTTTCAGTGCCTCGCGAAAAGCGGAACAAAACCAGGTCTGGGTGGGACTGTCAAAAGAGACCGCTCATCAACTCGGCACCCCCACCTCTTCAATGATGGGCTGGGTAGAGTTGCTGAAGGAAAGGCATCCGGATAAAAAGCTGGTGAGTGAAATGGAGAAAGATGCCGGCCGGCTGGAACAGATTACTGAAAGGTTTTCGAAGATAGGTTCCAAACCGGTACTCAGGGATGAAAACATCGCCGAAGTTATGCAGGATTCTGTTGACTATCTGAAATCGCGCATCCCGGAAAAGGTTAACCTGATCTTTGAATCTGAATGTGAAACATCTGTTGTTCCGGTTAGCAAAGCCCTGTTCCAATGGGTGGTGGAGAACCTGAGCAAGAATGCGGTGGACGCCATGAATGGGAGAGGCAGCATTAAAATTTCCTTAAAGGAGCAGGAAAAACAAATACTCATTGATTTCGAGGATACCGGGAAAGGGATCCCAAAGAAAAGGCAAAAGACGATATTCAAGCCGGGGTATACCACCAAACAAAGGGGTTGGGGACTCGGACTTTCGCTTGCCAAGCGGATCGTGGAAGACTACCACAAGGGGAAGATCTTTGTACTACAGTCGGATGCCGGAAAGGGAACCATCATCCGCATTATTCTGCAAAGATCACAAGGCGGACAGTCCTGATCACTTAATAAACTCAACAGGATTGTAATCCAGTACGTAAAAGCTTAATTTTGCCTGATCTGCCAGCTGATTATGCCCTTACGAAGGAAAAATATAGAACTAATGGCCCCGGCAGGGTCCTGTGAATCACTTCGTGCTGCCATTCAGGGGGGCGCCGACGCCGTATACTTCGGTGTGGAAAAACTGAACATGAGGTCAAGGTCATCTCATAATTTCACCATCGGGGATCTGGACAAAATTGCAGGGATTGCAGAAGAGAACAATATCCTCACCTACCTGACCCTGAATACCGTGATCTATAATAATGAACTGGGCCTGGTCAGGGAGATCATTCAGAGC
>JAUVKJ010000052.1 GCA_030592145.1 Bacteroides sp. | reverse complement strand
GCAGCAAGCACTAGGGTCACGGCCGAGTCAATTCCGCCCGAAAGTCCCAGGGTGGCCTTGCTGAAGTTCAATTTCTTAAAGTAATCCCGGATGCCGAGTATAAGAGCGTGGTAGATCAATTCAGTCTGACCGGGGACCCTGAAAGATATTTTTTCCATCCTGCCCGAACAAAGTTCTTTAAGGTCAACCAGGAGATGGTCTTCTTCAAACAATTTAAGCGCTCCCACGATCCCGCCTTTGTGATCGACGGCCAGGGATCCGCCTTCAAAAATGAGTTCTGTCTGGGCTCCGACCTGGTTGACATAAAGGATAGGGAGACCAAACTTCTCTGCGATGCCTGTGAATGTCTCTGTTTTTACCTTATGCCTCAGGTAGGAAAAAGGTGAAGCGGCCAGGTTTATGATCAGGTCAGGCTTCAATACGGCGAGCTTTTCCATCGGATTCTCCGTATAGAGGCGACTGTTCGAAAAGGCATTCTCAACTGGTTGGTCGAACCAGAGGTCCTCACAGATCGTAATGGCCATTTTTATTCCCCTGAAATCAAGCAGGCTGAAATCTTTATTTGGTTCGAAGTACCTGTATTCGTCGAAGATATCATAGGTAGGAAGAAGGCTTTTATGGAATGCCTGCCGGATCTCTCCACCGTACAGGAAATATGCCGAATTATAAAGTTTTTTTCCAGTGGGACCGGGATTCAGTGTTGGGGCCCCGATCAGGATACCGACTTTCTTGCTGAGGGAGGCGACCTTCTGAAGGGCCTGTCCGCTTGCATCTATAAAGCTGCTGAATTCAAGCATGTCCTGGGGAGGATAGCCCGTCAGGGCAAGTTCCGAGAAAACGAGAAGACCGGCTCCTGCTTTTTCTGCCATTCGTACTTCATGTTCGATCCTGGCAACGTTTTCCGCAAAGTTGCCGATATGATAATTCAGCTGGGCAAGGATCGCTTTCATGAGTATTTCAGAATTTTACCCCGAGCCGCAGTGTGAGCGAACTGATATGCGCCCTGTAGTTCGGATTGGCAGTGACATCCCATATTCCGCTTGTAAAATATATTCCGCCGATCAGAGCAGTGTTCCCGCCAAGGGAATACTCCAGTCCCCCACCGATAAAATACGACATCATGAAGAACTGGATCTCATCCCTGATGTCTTCCCCGCTTATATCATTATAATTCACGTCACCGGTGGCTTTCAGGTTGATATGCGTGTTCAGTCCCAGGTGAGTAAAAAACCTAAAATACCCGATCTCGTTTGATTTAAGCTTAAGGCTGAAGGGAATGCACAGGTACTGCAGTTTATAGTTCACAGTCGAACCCGCCGGGAGTGTGTCTCTTTCCCCGCCGAACTGAAAATCAAGAGAGTCAAGGAATCGCAGGTTGCCTCCCGTACCCAGGATGAAAAGGCCGGTTGAAAATGCATAGTTTTCAGTAAAGTAATGATCCATTGCCAGTCCCCCGCCAAACCCAAAGTTAGCCCCGTCTCTTTCTATCCTTTTTGAGTCGGAATTCATCCAGGTGACCTGCGGATAAAAAACGACACTAAAGCTAAGTCCCTGGCCAAATATATGGGACGGGAACATCATAATGATCAAACATAATATGTACTTTTGCATTTTACAAAAGTAAAATATTCGTGGGATATATTTTGAACTATTTACCAACCGGCAGATTCCTGCTGACGGGGATACTGATGGTCCTTCCGGCCCTGTTTCCATCCTGTGGAAAAACGACTTACCGGACAGATATTTCAGGCATTGAACTGGACCTTGAGATCAAGAGGTTTGAGCGAGACCTGTTCTCAATTGACTTTGACAGCATTTCTGAGAGCACAAGTTTTTTTTACGATCGTTACGGAGATTTTTTTGACCTGTTCAATTACCGGATCATTAATATTGGGGGAGCAAGGCAGCTTACCTATCCGGATTACCTGAAGAGCTTTCTGACGGATTATCTGAACCACCGGGTTTACCTTGAAACCATGGAAGTCTTCCCTGACCTGGGGGAACTGGAACTTATCCTGAGCGATGCTTTCAAACGTTACCGCTATCACTTCCCGGGGAGGGAGGTACCGGAGATATTCAGCTTTGTTTCCCGGTTTAACCAGTCAATCGTCACCTCGGAAGGGATACTGGGCATTGGTCTGGACAATTACCTTGGGACCGGGTGTGAATATTACCCCAATCTTGGCCTGCACCGCTACCAGATCCTGAATATGCATCCAGGGAAGATCCCGGGTGATTGCATGACGGGCTGGGCCATAACTGAATTTGAATTCAATGATTCGGTCGATAATGTGCTGGCCAACATGATCTACCATGGAAAGATGGCCTGTTTTACAAAATGGATGCTGCCCGATGAGCCGGACAGCCTGATCATGGGTTTCAGTGCCGGACAAATGAAATTCTGCAGGAATAATGAAGCGAAGATGTGGGAATACCTTGTTGAGCACATAATACTCTTTGAGACCGACCGGATGAGCATACAGAAGTTTACCGGGAACGGTCCGTTTACAGGAAATTTTACCCATGAATCACCTGCCCGGGCATCGGTCTGGCTGGGCTGGAGGATTGTTGAGGAATATCTGAGACGAAATCCTGAGCTTACTCTCCGGGATCTGATGATGGAGGATGATTATCAGAAGATACTCACCCTTTCCAGGTATAATCCATAAAAAACTGATGTCTCAAAAAGGGGTGCTGGTATTGATTAAAACAGCACTGCAAAATTTCCGGATAACAAATTTTGAGAGGTGCCTTTTTTAATCAATACCAGCACCCCTTAAAAGCAATTGTGAAGCGGCGTTCTGTCTTGAAAAGGATATTAAAACACTGCTGCATATTTAATATCCTTTTCAAGACAAAAAGAAAGCCGTCTCAAATGTTGCCATGAGACGGCTTCTAATCTTTGTTTTATTTGCAGTATGCCGCTTATTCGGGATGAATAGCTTCAACCGGGCAAACATCAACACAGGAGGCGCAATCGGTGCATTTTTCAGCATCAATAACGTAGATATCACCTTCAGCAATAGCTTCTTCCGGACATTCATCTATACATGCGCCGCATGCAGTACATTCATCATTTATTATGTATGCCATTTTAAAATTAAGTTAATGGGTAAAACAAAATTGAGTGCAAATTTATATTTTATTCTATTAAATATGGACTTATTTATATAATTTTAATTGATTTTAGATTAGATGCGACAGGGCCAGCCATGCCATGGTTCCCATACCTGTCTTCAGAGCCTCTTCATCAATATTGAAGGTTGGGGTATGCAGTTCCAGGGGAAGCTGTTTGTCCCGGCTCCGAACACCCAGGCGGTAAAGGACAGAGGGATATTTCCTTGCGAAAAAGGCAAAATCCTCTGCGGTCATTCGGATGTCAATCTCTTCAATGGCCTCCTTTCCCAGATAGGAGGCTGCGTATTCCATGGATTTCCGGGTTATTTCAGGATCGTTATACAGGGCCGGATAACCTTCCACGATGTCAAATTCGCAGACGGCTCCCATACTTTCGGCAATGGAATGGGCCATATTCATCATCCGTTTGTGCGCATCCTTCCGCCAATCTTCATCCATGGTCCTGAAGGTCCCTTCCATTCTTACTTCTGAAGGTATGACGTTAACAGCGCCGTCGGCAATCATCCTGCCGAAGGAAAGCACGGTTGGTGTGGAAGCCTCTGCTTGCCTGCTCACGATCTGCTGAAGGGCCAACAGGATGTGTGAGGCGATCAGCACGGAATCGGTGGTCTGATGGGGCATGGCTGCATGTCCGCCGGTTCCCCTCACGGTAATGTAGATTTCGTCGCAGGAGGCCATGTATTTTCCTTCCCGGAAACCTGCCTGTCCCGTGAACATTGGAGGATATACATGCTGGGCGATCATCAGTTCGGGTTCCTCGTCACCGAACAGATTGTCTTCAAGCATGAGGCGGGCCCCTCCGGGGGCTTTTTCCTCACCAGGCTGGAAGACGAGTTTTACCTTTCCCCGGAAACTGTTGCTGAGTTTTTTAAGGATCCTGGCTGTCCCTATCAGGGAGGCAGCATGCACATCGTGTCCGCATGCATGCATCAGGCCTTCGTTTTGCGATTTATATTCCACATCGTTTTCTTCCCGGATGGGCAGGGCATCCATATCTGCCCGGAGTGCTATGATCTTGCCTTCAGACCTGCCTGCGACCTCTGCCAGGATACCGGTCCCTGCAATTTCCTGCCGGCATGGAATCCCTTCCTTTTCCAGGGAGCGGACAATAAATGCGGCGGTTTCATGTTCCTGGAAAGAGAGTTCGGGATGCTTATGCAGATGCCGACGGATCTCGAGGATTTCCGGGTAAAGCTCTTCGGATAGTTCTTTGATGGTCTGAATCAGGTTCATGTGGATTTCTGTGCTTTCAGGCATGTGCTTAGAAGTCAAGGTTCATTGAAAAATAGAAGATCCTTGGCAGGATGATATTGTTTTCTATGCCCCAGGCCCAGTCCAGGCGAATCCAGTAACCCAGCAGCATGGACCGCACCCCGAATCCATATCCGGCCACAATGGGTTCCCGGTTGGATTCGATGGTAATGGTCAGGGGCGGGGCAGGGGGTATGGGAATGACCTCGTTATCGTAGGCATTCTCGCCTGACCAGGGGTGCAGCCCGTTCCATGCCGTTCCAATGTCAGCGAAACCAACCACCATGAAATTATTCAGGAAATTATTACTGATGGGATGGTTGGCGAAGTACCGTATAACCGGCCAGCGCAATTCCGTATTGGCAACGGCAAACCGGTCACCGTTGCGGATGTTCTGCGTAAATCCCCTCATATTGGTAGCCAGGGTCTGGTATACATAGTTCTTTGAGTAATCGATCGGGATGCTCTGGTCGAATTGCTGGACCCTGGATGAGAAATTGATCCAGTTGTCGACGCTACCCAGGTAGTAGATCAGGCGGCTCCCGCCAAAGGATGCACCCGTTGCAAACCGGTTGGCCCATATCAGGGTCCTGTGAATTTTCACGTAATGCCTTGCATCAAGTCCGACGGAGTACAAATCCCATTTATCATGGTTGAATTGCTGATGGGCTTCCACGAAGACTTTCATCCGGGTTCCGTGATGCAGGTTTTGTCCCAGGTAACGGGTATTATCAAATATATATGCCAGGTTCACACCTGCCCAGTAGTTCGTGAAATTTGGCCTGTTCAGGTTTTTCAGGTCGGTAGCAAGGATAACATAGTTGTCTTGCCGTCCATGGAGGGTTCCTTCGAATGCTGATACCTGGTTGAATGGCCAGCGGAGCTTGAACATGAGATTATGGGAAAAGGATTTGAAATAAAAGATCCGGCCGGATTCATCATAAGATGCACTCTTGAAAATCTGCCGGTGAAAGATCAGTTGCTTGTTCAGGCGCCTTTTAAGGTTCTCAAAGCTCAGAAGGTATTCGTTGCTGTCAAAGTCTGCCGAAAGCCTCACAGCTCCGGTTAGTTTATAATCCTCGAAAAGGTCATTGGTCCCCAGTTTGAACAAGAGGTTGAATCCCGGGTTGTAGTAAACAGCTCCCCCGGTGAAGGTCTGGTAGGAGGCATTCAGGAAACTGAAATCGATCTGGTTGGCCACATAATTGGTATAGAACGCTGTTTCGTAGATCCTGGGAGTGGGCCGCACAAAGGTGATTGTGTCGAGGACGAGGTTCAGATTATCCCCTGCAAACCGTTCATTGTAATAATTCAGCTTTTCCTGTTCAAAGACATAATTATTAATATCGATCACCTGCCTGTCAAGGTCGATGGTATCCTGCGAACCTGTGATGATCTGGTTGTCTTCGATTTCCTGGATGGAGATCACTTCCTTTTTAACTCTTTTCAGGCTGTCAATTTTCCGGAGGTTCCTGGTATAGGATTCCCTGAAATTCGTATTGACAAATTCCCCTCCAAAGGAATTCGGACCCGGATCCAGTTCATCCTGGTACATGTAGTAGCGGTCATCGTGCAGGATGATCTCTGCGTGCTGCCCGGTTTGGGGGTTATAATCATGTTCGAGAATGTTCCGGGAGTAATTTGATACGGGATAGGAATGGGTGGTATAGCGGTAATGTGTAATCGTGTCAATAAAACTGATAGTGCTGTCGAAATCCGCGACGAAACGGTTGACCAGCCCATTCCGGTCGCTCAGATAGGTGAATTTATTCGGCCCTATGCCAAAGGGCTCCATATCATTGACGAAATGATGCTCGGAGATTTTCCGGATCTCTTTTTTCCGGCTGGCATAGTCAATGACATACAGGTTCTGCGACAGGTAACGGCTGTTCAGGGGCTTTCCGTCTACAAGGTAGTTTGTCGTATCCAGGGGCCTGTTTGAAGAGAATATGATCTGCTTTGAATTGTTGATGAACCGCGGATTGAAATCATCGTATATATCATTGGTCAGACGCTCATTTGTTCCTGCCGCCATGGTATGAACATAGATGTCTGTTTGTCCGCGGTTGATCCCTGATATCACGATCCTGAACCCATCGTCGGAATAATCAAAATCAAGGATTTTTTCAAAGAAGATAATATTCCTTTCGGTCAGCTCCTTTGTTTCGAGCATGTAGTAATACAGGCTCAGTCCGCCTTCTTCCTCGGTAATAAAAGACAGTATCCGTCCTGTCGGATGCCAGGCCAGGATGGGGTAGGTATAGTCCGGGATCTGGTCAAGACGGTGTTCGCGCCGGAGTAGCTTCCTGGTTTTTCCGGTCCGGGTATCATGTAAAAAGACCTTATATTGTCCCAGTTCATTGGTGGCAAAGGCAATTTTGCTTCCGTCCGGGCTGATCTTCACCTGGTTGTAGACCCTTTTCTTATGGGGCTTCCGAACAAGTTTTCCTGTAGCCGGCAATTCACGCTCCACCAGGTTTTCATCGTATTGTTCAAGGTAGTAGGCCATCCAGTCAGCAGACAGGTCCTTGATCGAGAAGCCGAGTACATAAAGGAAACCACTGTTGGAATTTTTATTTATGCGGGTAAGGTACAGGATATTGGGAATTACCGACGCCCCGTAAGTTTCTGCGATGTACTTCCAGAAGGAATGTCCGGCGTACACGGCATCATCACCGGTAAGCCAGTTAAACCTTTCGTATTCACCGCTGAGCACCCCGTCTCTCACGAAATTCTCAACTTCAAAGTCCCAGTCCCGTGACATAAACGAAAAAAGCCCTTTCATATACCAGTCCGGCAGGTTGATAAGGGTCGAGTTGGTAAAGTTTTCCTTGAAATCATTCCCGTAGAGCATCTCATTAATGATCACCTCGGCAATGGCTGCAGAGATCTGCTGTTCGAATTTCTTGTGGTTGCCGTCGAAATAAACAAATACCTTGTTGCGGAGGACCTTTGTGATTCCCCCCGTATTGAATTCCTCTTTCCCGGAAACCAGACCTATATTACTCTGCCTGAAGTCAGACAGCTTATTGTATACGATGAAGATCAGCCGCTTCTCGAAGGTATAATCAAAAAAATCCTCGGCCCTGGTGATCTCCTCTGAAAGAAAGTCTGCCGTATAATTCGCCAGGGATTTTCCCTGCTGGTTAAAGTAGGTGTCGAATTTGTCGTAGCGGTAAAAGTACCAGTAGAAATTGTTGTATTGCACCCGGTTCTTCCCGAAGGTCATCTGGGTACCATAATGGAACTGGCCCGGTAATTGCGTTGAGAACAACAGGCAAAGGATCAGAAATGCACTGTATTTTTTCAGGAATCGGTTCATGAGCAGTGGGCTCTTTCATCACCGGAGCATGGCAAAGTTAAATATATTTTAATCAAATAGTATACGCAACCCTTGTAATTGAAATCGTGTCGTACATATAATATAAACAGATAATTATTACTTTTGTACCAATTAGCGTAATAAAATGAAAAAAGCATTTGTATTTTTTTTATCAGCAATAATACCACTGATCACACTAAATGCCCAGACCAAGGATGCCAGCATTTCCTTCGATTTTGAGGTTCATGATTTTGGCAAGATCAAGGAGGCGAATGGCCCGGCTACCGTGAACTTCCAGTTCACCAATACAGGCAGCCTGCCCCTGATGATCAGGAAGGTACATGCAAGTTGCGGATGCACCTCGCCAAACTGGTCCAGGGAACCCGTGCTTCCCGGGAAGAAAGGATTTGTGAGTGCCACCTACAATCCTAAGAACAGGCCCGGTCCATTCAGTAAAACGATCTCGGTTATATCCAATGCAAACACACCCAACAAGGTACTTACCATTAAGGGAGACGTTGAGCCCAAGCCGAAGACCCTTGAAGATGTATACCGTTATAATATGGGCAACAAGATCCGTCTGAAAACCAATCATTTGAGTTTCGCAAGGGTGATAAAGGATAAGCAGAAAAGCCAGCAGGTTGACATCGTGAATGTATCGGATCAGCCGGTGCGGATCAGCTTTAACCGTATACCCGCACACCTGAAGCTGGTTGCCAATCCGGAAACGCTTCAGCCCGGACAAAAGGGCGTCATCGCAGGAACCTATGATTCCAAACTGAAAAACGACTGGGGATTTTCCATTGACCGGGTTGATATATTGCTGGACGAACAGTATCATGCTTCCAACCGCCTTACCGTGAGTGCTACCATCGAGGAGGATTTCAGCAGTTTGACCGCCGAGGAGAAAGCCAATCCCCCCGCGATCGCCTTTAACAACAATATCTTTAATTTCGAGGAGGTCAAGCAGGGTGAAAAAGTGGAGTATACCTTTACCATTAGCAATAACGGAAAATCCGATCTTTACATCCGGAAGGTTAAGGCCAGCTGTGGATGTACCGCTGTAAACCCTGCAGATGATGTGATCGCGGCAGGTGAGAGTACCACCATGAAGGTTGTTTTTGACTCCCGGGGAAAGGTTGGAAAACAAAACAAGACGATCACCATTATCTCCAATGATCCCAGTCATCCGCGAAGCATTCTCTGGGTGAAGGGCAATGTAACCAAGTCCTCTT
>JAUVKJ010000157.1 GCA_030592145.1 Bacteroides sp. | reverse complement strand
GTGAACAAGGGCCATATCCATGGTTATATCAACAAGCCCCTACAGGCCGACGAGGTCAGGCTCTCGATAAAAAATTCCCTGGAGGTGTATTACCTGAGAAAGAAAAACCGGCAGATGATGGAAGAGCTTGAGAAGGCGAACTGGGAACTGTTGAACCTGGACGGGCTGAAAAGCGATATCATAAAGTTGATCAGCAAGGAGATACGCAATCCCCTGAACCGGATCATGGGTACCCTGCATTTGCTGAAGGACAAGATCGAGGGACAGGAAATGTCAGACGTTGTGAATATCCTTGACAGTTCCGTTTCAAAACTCGAAGAATTCTCAAGCATGGCCGAGCAGATATCCATCCTGAAATCTCCCGACCATGAGTTGAAGATTTCCGAGCTGCCTCTTAAACGAGTGATCGAATACAGCATAATCGAGGCGTCTGAAGATATGAAGGAAAAAGGTATCGATCTTGACCTGCAGATTGAAGCTGAGGAGGCGATCATTCAGGGAGAGTCATACCTGCTTGTAAGCTGCCTTGTAAACCTGCTAAGAAATGCGATCGGCCATTGCGGTTCCGGAGAAAGCATTACCATAAAGACAATGCAATCGGATGATAATGTTGTTTGCGAGGTCATTGACCAGGGTAAGGAATACACTGAACAGCTGTTTGAGGACCTGGCAAGTCAATTCTCATCAGGCGACACCAAGCTTAACCTGAATCTCGGGATCGAGCTTGGCCTGGCCCAGATGATCATGGATGCACACAGCGGGAAGATCCTGTTCGAAAGAACGGGGGAAGAAAGAGGCTCTGTGAAAATGGTCTTTGCCCCTGCAAAGAAGAGTAACCAGAGTCCAGGCATGCCTGAGTAGAACGAAATAGCCAGAATCCATGAATGAATCCATGTTAAACTCCCTGATGCGCCTGTTTGCCATTATGGCAAGCATAAACAGGGAGGCTATGCATGTCCTGGCCAGGAACTTCGTGGAATCCTACCTGACCCAATTGTTCAGTTCCAGGGTGGCCGAACGCTTTCTGAAGGTTTTTGATGAGTATTCATCTGGCTTGTATAAGGCAGAACAGAAAGCCAGGGGTAAAAAAATCTCCGCCCTTTCTGTAAAGATCCTCAGAATATGCAAGCAGATCACCGAAGAACTTCATATCCGGCATCGTTTCCAGATCCTGCTGAGCCTGATTCAGTTTGCGAAATATTTTGAAGATTCTTCTGCGACTGCCTCCGGTTTTGCCAATGCCATTACGGATGCCGTTCAGACCATTGCGGACGGACTGCAGATAACACCCGAAGAATTTGCCAATTGCAGGGCCTTCATCGCAGACAAGTTCTACAAAGTGCCAGATAAGGAAAGGCTCCTTGTGGTAAGCGATGACAGGAACTTTATGTTTACCGAGATCAGGCACCTGCAAAAGAATGATCTGAACGGACAAATCTTCGTACTGCGCATTCTTCGTGCGGATATATACCTGTTCCAGTACCTGGGGAAGGAAAGGCTGGAGATCAACAACAGGTATATCTTCCCGCGCCATGTTTACATTCTGCCCCGGGGAAGCTCCATCAAAGGAGAAAGCATCAAACCCATTTATTACAGCGATATCATTTCAGGTTTTATTAAGGATGCCGGAGCAGGGAAGGTTGATTTCCTCGCACGCGATGTAGAATTCTATTTCAGGAACTCCGTGAATGGGATACATACCTTCAGCTTCCAGGGGAGAGCAGGGCAGCTTGTGGGGATAATAGGGGGAAGCGGTACCGGCAAATCCACCCTTCTGAAGGTTCTGAACGGTAGCCTGAAACTTGCATCCGGGAACATCTACATCAACGGGCATAACCTGGATGAGGAAAAGAGAGAGCTGGACGGGATGATCGGTTATATCCCGCAGGACGATCTGCTGCTTGAGGAGCTTAGCGTATACCAGAACCTGTATTTCAATGCCCGCCTCTGCCTTAACGGGTATACCGAAGAAAAGCTGAATGAGACCGTGAAGACGGTGCTCACCGAGCTGGACCTGTACGATGCAAGGGACCTGAAGGTGGGTTCACCCCTGCACAAATTTATAAGCGGCGGACAGCGGAAACGGCTGAACATTGCACTGGAGCTCATCCGGGAACCCTTCGTGCTGTTTGTCGATGAGCCTACCTCTGGACTCTCATCCACCGATTCCGAGAATGTGATGATGCTTCTCGAGGAACAGGCCATGAAGGGTAAACTTGTGGTGGTCAATATCCACCAGCCCTCCTCTGATCTCTTCAGGCTGTTCGATCACCTGCTGGTCCTGGATAAGGGGGGGTACCCCGTGTATTCCGGGAACCCCATTGAAGGCATAGTTTATTTTAAGGAACTGGCCGAAAGGGTGGATGCCGGGGAAAGCGAATGCATAACCTGCGGGAACACCATTCCCAAGGAGATACTCCAGACCATCGAAGCCCGGGATGTGGATGAGTATGGGGAATTCACTCAAAACCGGAAAACATCACCGCGGGAATGGTACGAACATTATCTTGAAAAGATCCATTCCAAAATGGAGTTCAGCCTCGAAAAGACAGGGATCCCGAAAAACATGTTCAGCGTGCCCGGCAGCCTTCAGCAATTCACGATCTTTTTTAAGAGGAACCTCCTTTCGAAGCTGGCGGACCTGCAGTTCATGTCCATTTCCCTGCTGGTTGCCCCCATCCTTGCAGTGATCCTTGGCTTTTTCACAAAGTATATCAGCGGCGACGGGCAGAATCCCCATGCCTACCTGTTCAGCATGAACGAAAATCTGCCGGCCTACCTGTTCATGAGCGTGATCGTGGCGCTTTTTCTGGGACTGATACTTAGCGCCGAAGAGATCATTAAGGACCGGAAGATCATGGAGCGGGAATCCTTTCTTCACCTCAGCAGGACCGCATACCTGCTGTCGAAAGTGGCCTTTCTTTTTCTGCTCTCGGCCCTGCAGATGTTCCTTTTTGTGATCATCGGCAATGCTATCCTGGAGATCAGGGGCATGACCTTTTCCTACTGGCTCATCCTGTTTGCCACCGCCTGTTTTACCAATATGCTGGGACTGAATATTTCCGACGGACTCAAATCGGTCGTGGCCATATACATCATCGTTCCCTTCCTGCTGGTTCCACAAATCCTGCTGGCCGGGGTGATCGTAAAATTTGATAAGCTGCACTATAAATTCGCCTCCTATGAATCTGTTCCCCTGATAGGCGACATCATGGCCTCGCGATGGGCCTATGAAGCGCTGGCCGTAGACCAGTTCGTAAACAATGAATACCAGAAGCATTTTTACACTATCGAGATGCAGGAAAGTAATGTCACCTACGACCTGCAATTCCATGTTCCCACTTTGATCCATGAGATACAGGATGCACGTGACCTGTATACCAGGGAACCGGCACATCCGGACCTGCCTGTCCGCCTGGGTACCATTCGAAACGGTTTTCAGTCGATCTTCCTGACCAGCGCCTTCCCGGGCTCGGAACACTTCAATACAGTAGAGTTCTCTGTTGCACTGGCGGACTCGGCAGTAGGCTGGCTACAGGATTACCGGGCCCGTCTTTCATCCGGGTTCAAAGAGCTTGACAGGGACAGGGATGGCATTTTAACAGCCCTGAGAACCGAAAGAGGCGGTACTGCCGGACTCCTGCAATACAAGAGAGAATATTTGAATGAAAGCCTGGCCGACCTGGTACTGAACAGGGTCGAACTGCATAAGATCGTAAAGATCAACGGTAAGCTGGTCCGCAAGATGGAACCTGTCTATATGTACCCGGTGCTGAAAAACGGGCGGGCGCATTTCTATGCCTCGGTAAAACGCACCGGCAACATTTATATGCCAACCGTTCTTTTCAATGTACTTGCCCTGCTGCTTATGACCCTTGTTTTCTATATTACCCTGCAGTTCAGCTTACTCAGAAAATCCATCGATTTCTTCGGGTCTTTGGGGCGGAGGCTGGGAAGATATGCAGGAACCGCGGCGGATGTCGCTAAACAGGATGGATAAAATCGATTTTAACAGGAGTTAATAAAACAATTTATATATTTGTTAAAAGACTGATTATTAGTAAAAATCTTTGATTATGAAAAGAAAATTTCTTCCATATGCAATGTTGTCGTTGTTGATTCCCCTGTTCCTTGCCACAGGATGCAAATCTGGCGGCCAGAGGGCTCCCGGGACGATCGATGATGCGGAAACCGGGGAGATCGTAGAACGGATTGAAACCATCAAGCAGGTTTACCACCTCTGCCCATCCCCGGCCGAAATGCTGAGCATGATTGATGTAGCGGATCTCTCGTTTGACGGGGAGCTTTTAAACCCGGCCGAAAATGCGGACAAATACCTCGACACAAAATCCAGGACCCTTGCCCTGGGTGTTTACATCACGGACATGGCTTATGCCGCTCTCTTCGGCCGGCACGAGGAGACTCTGGACTACCTCGGGGTTATGCGCAGCATATCCGAGCAGGTCAGGGTAACAGGGGCCATTAACGATGAACTGATCCAGAAAGCTAAGGACAACGTGGAATACCTGGATTCATTATTCAATATTTCCAACGAGGCCTTTATCAATATGCTGTTCTTCTGCGAGCGGAACAACCGTCCCAATACCATTATCCTGCTGTCCGCAGGTGCCTTTATTGAAAGCCTGTACCTGGCAGTAAACCTGGCAGATGATTACGATAATGCCGGGTATTTACTGCAGCACCTGGCAGAGCAGAAATACTCTATTGACAACCTGATGGTCTTTGCAGGAAGCCTTCGTGAGGAGGATGAAAACATTGCCTCTGTCATCGATGATATGAAACCCATCAAAGAGATCTATGACGGAATAGAACTTGGCGGCGGCGCGATCACTATCAGGACGCAGGATGAAGCAAACGGGGGAAAACCCAAAAAACTGGTGATCGGCGGAGGTGAAAGCAGTCCCACGGCCCTCAGCCGGGAAGATTTTAATAAACTTAAGGAAGAGACCAACCGTCTGAGAACTAAATTAATACATCCATGAAAAATATACGGTATTTTAAGTTACTTGCCCTTGCACTGTCTCTGCTGCCCCTCGGTTCCCTTGCACAGGATTGTGTTGATTATCAT